>JAGQUU010000141.1 GCA_020438345.1 Solirubrobacterales bacterium
AAATCAGCGAAGCGACACCGATTCCGGCGATCACATCCGAGAACGGACCCAACAGGCTCAGCAACGCTCCGGCGCCGGCGATCAACTGGCCGGCGACCGCAGGTCTGCGGCCTTCCGGCCGGACCGTGACCTCCGCGGGGCTAGAGGTCGAGCTCGACGGTTGCGGGTCCGTCTTCACCCTCGATGATCAGCTCAACCGGGCGTTGCTCGGCCGACTCGCGATCGATCAGGTAGAGCAGCATCGAAGCCTGGATCGGCCCGACTTGCGGGGTCGAATCGATTACCGGGATATTGCCTTCCGGCTCAACTGTGGTGCCGGGCTGAAGCGCGTAGATGCTCTCGCTCGGGATGTTCGTGTACCTGACACCCGCAGTTGTCTCGATTTCGAAAGCTTCGGGGATCTGATGGGCTTCGTCCTCAGAGGTGTTGTGGATCTTCACGAAAACCCCGATCCACATCTTGTCGGCCGGTGCCTCCTGCTTGCCGACCAGATACTCCGAATCTTCAACATCGTTGATGTTGAGCGGCCGTGTGAAGAGCACGTTGTACTCGAGATCCCCGAGTGCGACGGGCTCGCCTTCGACGATCCCGTGCTTCTCCTCATGGTTGGCACCACAGGCAGAAAGGACGAGACCGGAGACGGCGACAGCTAGGGCCAGGACGAGGCCACGGAAAAGTTTGCTCTGCGAAATTCTTTCCATCAGTCGGGCAGTCTATTCGCCCCAACCAAGACATGCTCAGAGGCGGTCACTGCCGGCCCGGGAACTGTCGCCAGAAGTGAAGTTCAGGCCACGCCGGTCGCGTGGCGATTACCGCCTGCGACTGGAATGTCTGTGCGTTCCTCGCGTCCGGATTCAACCGCCTCCCGCAGCCGGCGCCCCGCTCGTTCGAGCCTGCGTCGGTGCCAGCCGGCCCCGCCGGTCAGGCGATCATGGGATTTGGAGGCACCACCCGGAACTGTCCAGTAACTGATCCGGACCCGGGTCACTCCGGCGGCCGTCTCTTCCATCTCCCATTCGGTTCCGGTCTTCGTCCTGTTGTAGCTGCCTGAGACACCACGCTCGGAAATCCGGACTGGGGCGTCAGCCGAGACGATCGCTGAATCAGCCCACATCTTCTTGCGTTTGAATTGCCACCGCGCCCCGGCTCCGACGCCGCGGGAATCGAGTCTGAGCAGGCGGAAATTCTCCACCGTGTCACCGTAAAGGTAAGGCCTTGTCTCGAAATCCATCAGGTATTCGAAGATCTCCTCACGGGGAGCATCGATATCGAGTTCGGCGAAAACAGGACCCATCCCGCTTGATTCTAGGGGCTGGCAGTCGATGCCGGAATCCGGCCACCGATCAACTAGGGTGTGCCCGTGTCCACGACCATCGCGATCCTTTCCCAGAAGGGCGGAACCGGCAAGACGACTCTCACCCGGTCGCTGGCTGAAGGCCTCCGGCGATCCGGGCTTTCGGTACTGGCGATTGACGCTGACCCGCAAGGCAATCTTTCGGAGTACTTCGGCATTCCGGCTGACGCTTTCCCCACCCTTGGTGAAGTCCTGGCCGGGCAGCAGCGGGCGGTTGATGCAGTCCATCAGGGTCCCGGTGGCGGTGAAGTCATCCCCGCCAACCTCGGGCTCGCTGAAGCAGAGCTGATGCTGGCCGGCAAGATCGGTCGAGAGCTGACCTTGCGAAACGCGCTGAGGGAACCGAAGCGGCGCTTCGACGTAATCCTGATCGATTGCCCCCCGACCCTGGGTCTGCTCACCGTCAACGCCCTGGTTGCCGCCGACCGGGCGATCCTTTCCACCCAGGCCGAGCATTTCTCGGAGCAAGGTGCTGAACAGGCGATGGAAGTGATCGGGCTGGCGAAAGAGAATCTCAACCCGGACCTAGAGCTGTTGGGGCTGTTGCTCAACATCGCCGACATGCGGACCAATCATGCTCGCAGCACTCTTGAGACCATGCGAAGCGAGTTCGGCGACCTCGTTTTCGACACGGTGATCCGGCGATCGATCGTTTACCCGGAGTCGGCCCGGGCCGGAAAGCCGATCTTCGAATATCGGAGGCGCAAGTCCATTGATTACGCGCGCCTCACGGTCGAGGTTCTGGAGCGACTCGATTTCCCGGCCGCCCTCGGCGCAGCCCGGTCCCAGTTGGCCGAGTCAGAACCCGGGGCCTAGGATCACGGCCCAGATCAGGGCCGCCGAGATCGCGCTAAACGAAAGCCCGGCGATGACCCGGAAGACCAACTTCTTCTCATGGGCGGGATCAAAGGCACCCGGCAGGAAAAGCAGGGGGTTCATGATTGTGCCGAAAACCAACAGGGCCGCAAGCAGACCCGGCGGGTCTTGAAGCACGGTCCCGAGGGCGATAAGGATCAGGCCCATCAGGATGTAGTCGATGTGGATCTGAAGGACGGCCCGTGGCTGTTTGATGCCGATCCGGCGGTAAATCCCGGGCTTTTCCTTTCGCAGAACCACCGCCCATCCGAGCAGCCCTCCGACCGCAAGTTCGATCAGGCCGATCTGGATCAGAAGGTCCATCTCAGAGCTCGGGGACGTCGGCTCCGAGCGGACTGAACCCGACCCTGCGGACGGTCGCCCAGCCCTGGCAGCGATCCCTCAACTCCGCTACCACTCCCCCGGTTTCCTGCCAGCCGGTCCAAACCAGAACGGTCGGTCCCGCTCCCGAGATCGTCGCCCCGATCGCACCCATTTCACCAGCCGCCTCAACTATCTCCATTGCTTTCGGAAACAGATGGCGGCGACGTTCCTGGTGGACCCGGTCGTGAAGTCCCATCGCGATCAGATCGAAGTCGCCCCGACTCAAACCGAGCGCGAGATGGGCAGCCGAGGCGGTGTTTGCGACTGCATCCGTGATCGGAATCTGCTCGGGTATCGCTTCCCGCGCCAGTCGGGTCGAGACTTCGGTGTCCGGGATCACAAGGATCCCTTCCAGTCCCTCGGGCGAGTCGATAACGGTCGCGGTCAGGCGTGGTCCGTTTGCACAGACCACGAAGCCACCACAGATCGCAGCGGCGACATTGTCCGGGTGACCTTCAATGGCGGTCGCGCGCTCCAACAGGTCCTGGCGTTCGAGCCCGAGTTCAAACAGGTGGTCAGCAGCGACAAGACCGGCAACGATCGCCGCGGCGCTGGATCCCATACCCCGGGCCAGGGGAATCTCGCCACCGATCCGGAAGGAAAGCCCGTCGGCCGTGTGGAGTGTTTCGAAAGCCTGGACCAGAAGGTTGCTGCGATCCAGTGGTACGTCAAGCCCATCACAGGAAACAGAGAACGAGCCGGTCTCTTTCACTTCGAGCTCCAGATGAAGGTCGAGTGCGACCGCCATCACGTCGTATCCGGGTCCAAGGTTGGCCGAGGTCGCAGGGACCTTCACAAGTCGATGGCGTTCAGTCACCAGGCAAATCTATCGGCGACGGCATCGAAGCTACTTTCGGCCGGCTCGTTCGGTAGCGATCACCGGAGCCCGATCCGGTTTCAAGGTGCCCTTCGGAGCAGTTCCACCCGCAAGGTCCGGGACAAGTTGCCAGGTCCGTTTTGCCATGATGCTGCGATGCCCTCTTCCCCTGCTGGCTCCGTCCTCGCCCTTTCGGTGACCGATCTCGTGAAGCGCTATCCCAGCGGCACCGAGGCCCTGAAGGGGGTTTCGCTTGAAATCGCGGATGGCGAGTTCTTTGGCCTGCTCGGACCGAATGGAGCCGGTAAGTCGACTCTGATCCACTGTTCGACCGGGTTGGCCAGCCCGACCTCAGGGTCGATCGAGATCTTCGGCCACAACGCTGAAGGCAACTATCGGGAAGCGCGCGAGGCGGTCGGTCTCGCTCCGCAGGAGTTGAACATCGACTGGTTCCTGACCGTCGAGGAAACCCTCGACTTCCATGGTGGCTACTTCGGCATGAACAAGAAGGACCGCAGGGAACGGATCGATGAACTTCTCGAATCCTTTTCCCTGACCGAAAAACGCGATGAACGCACCCGGGAGCTTTCCGGTGGCATGAAGCGCCGGTTGATCCTCGCCCGGGCACTGATGCATCGGCCGCGGCTTTTGATCCTCGACGAGCCCACCGCCGGGGTCGACGTCGAACTCCGGCTTGAACTGTGGCATTACGTCAAACAGGCCAACCTGGAAGGCACGACGATCCTGCTCACAACCCACTACCTCGAAGAGGCCGAGCAACTTTGCAGCCGGATCGCTTTCATCAACGGCGGCGAAATCGTTGACCAGGGCTCCAGCGCCGAACTCGCCGAGCGATTCGGGGTAGGCAGCCTTGAAGATGCCTACCTGGAACTGGTCGGTCGCAAGGAACTTTCAAGAGCCCATGTCGGGGCCGATCCGGAGGCAGGCCAGTGAGCCCCTCGATGACCCGCCTGGTCTCGCTGACC
Organism: Solirubrobacterales bacterium; assembly: GCA_020438345.1. Lineage (GTDB taxonomy): Bacteria > Actinomycetota > Thermoleophilia > Solirubrobacterales > 70-9 > 67-14. The sequence continues at coordinate 4,397 of JAGQUU010000141.1, forward strand.
AGGCGGGAAGTCAGTCGGTTCATGAAGATTCCGCGCCAGACAATCGGCGCACCGCTGCTGGAGACTTTTCTCTACATCTCGATCTTCGGGGCGGCGCTCGGTTCCCGTGTCGGGGATCTGGACGGATACGAA
>JAGQUU010000142.1 GCA_020438345.1 Solirubrobacterales bacterium
GAGGCCCGCCTCGACCAGGCGGTTTACCGCGCGGGTCATGGTCGGGCGCTGAACCCCTTCGATCCGGGCCAGCTCGCCCGGAGTCACGACCTGGCTGCGCTCGATCGAAGCGAGAGTGGCTATCACGGTCGGGGAAAGGCCGCTTCCGGCCTCTTGACGCAAACGCCTTGCGGTGCGGGTGATCGCGAGACGCAACGTATCGGCTTCCTCAAGCCGCCGAATGGCATCAAGGTCCGGTGTCATTGTCTGACGTTCTGTCTGACTATCTATATGACTTCCTGTTTTTGGCTCTGAATAAGCCATTGGCTTCTTTTTCCTCGGCTTCTGGAAATCAGGTCGTGACACCCCGAAGTGATAGGTCGAAATATTGTTTGCTGCGCTAATTAGTTTAGCGAATTACTTTCAGTAAGTCAATGGGCTAGTTGATTGACAGAATTCCGGCCGCGAATACAGGCCACGGGCCAGTCGCGTCGAATACGGCTCCGATGGACGAGAACAAAGATCCCAACCCCCCGGTCCCGGGGCAGGAACCAGACGAAAATGTCAGGGGTCACCAATTCCGGACCAGCCTGAAGTCCGAGCTGACCGGTGGTACCGAACCAGACAACGGAGTTGAGGGATCCAGGGCGATCCGGGCGGCGGAAATAATGAATACACCGCTGATGATCGCCGCCGCACTGACCCTTCCAAGCGTCGCATTGTCGGAAACCCGGGTCGACGGAACCCTGAGTGTCATCGCTCAGGTGCTCAACTGGGGGATATGGCTCGCTTTCGCCTTCGAGTTCATAGCGATGCTGGCGCTGGTACCGGACCGGAAGAAGTACTTGAGGCACCACCCGGTTGAGATCGTGGTCGTCTTCCTGACCCCTCCGGTCCTGCCGCCGGGACTTCAGAGCCTGAGGGCAATCCGGCTGCTCCGCCTGCTTCGCCTGCTCAAACTGGCCCAGCTCTCGAACCGGCTCTTCTCGAATCAGGGACTTCAGTACGCAGCCCTGCTCACCTTGCTCGCAGCAATCGCCGGCGGCTCCGCTTTTCGGGCTTTCGAAGCGGTGAACCAGGATCTCAGCGAATGGCAGGGCATCTACTGGGCTTTCACCGCCATGACCACTCTCGGCTCCGAATACACAGCGACGACCGTCGGCGGACAGGTAACCGAAGTGCTCATCCTGCTGGTCGGCATTTCATTCATCGCCATGCTCACCGGCGCAATCGCGCGCCGTTTCCTGGGACCATCGGCAGATCAGCCCTAGCACCAGCACCACGCCCTTCCGCAATCCCGGTACCTGTCCGATCCTGCCCCGGCCGGGCCGGGACTCTAGAGTCCGGAAGGGTGTCTTGCTGTGAAGCTCGCGGTGTCGCTGCGGAGGTCGCTGTGCCAGCTCGGTCCGGTGCCACCGGTGTCTGAAGTGTCGAGGCGGATGCCGGCGACGTACATGAAAGCGTGACCCGAGTTCCCGTAAACGGTGATCCAGTTGCCTTCCCCTGGTTCACCCCAGGTGGTCAGGCCGGTCGAATCAAGCGGGCTGGAGATCAATCCGCCGCCGTTCAGGGCAGCGCTGACCGAACCGGAGCAGTCATAGCCGGTGTCATCGAAGGATCCATGGCCGCCACCCCACACATAGGGGTAGTTGATGATCGCGTTGCCGGCTGCGATCACATCCTTGACCGCCTGCGGAGCATCGGTCGGTGCGGAGGCGGTGCCATCCGAATTGACCACTGCGACCGAACCGGAAACAGGCGGAGCAGCCGTCGGCGCCGAGCTTGATGCCGGATCATTGGTGAGATCGGGGAGGGAATCCTCAAGGTTTCCTGCCTTGGCTTCCAGAGCGTCGATCTTTGCCTGACGCGAAGCACTCGAAGCCTCGAATTCGGCCTTCTGTGCCTCGACTTCGTCCCTGGCCTGTTCAGCTTCCAGGGTTTCGGCGGCGATTTCGTCCCTCGCTGCCTGAAGCTGCTTTTCCTGGGCCTTCATCTTCTCGACCATCGTCTTGATCTCATCGCGAAGGTTCTCAACCCGCGAAATCACGGACTCGTTGCGATCCTGGATCGCATCGGCGTAGCCAGCGCTGGAAACGAGACCGGACCAGTCCTCGGAAGCAAGCACGATTTCTGACACATCCGGTGTGCCACTCATATAGAGCGAGACAAGCTGGTCTTCAAGGACCCCGAGCGCACGGCGAAGACGCTTGCGAACTTCGGCGAGGCGATTCTTCTGCTCTTCGAGGGCAGCTTCAACACGATCAAGCTCAGCCTGTTTGGCAGCGAGCTGCGCTTCAAGTTCAGACGCGCGGGCGCGCAGGTCGGAGAGCTGGCCGATCAGTGAATCGATCGCGCGATTGTCCTCCGCGACCTGGGCTTTCAGCTCCTCGACCGAACCACTGATAGCTTCGATCTTCGCCCTGGTCTGATCAGCGCTGGGCACCGCACCGGCGGGACGCACCGTGCAGGCAAGCGCGAAAACGGCGACGGCCACGGTCAGCGCCGCGGCAAGGATCAGGCCGCGGGAGCGGCCGCTGGGTTTCTGCGGGAGTCTTGTTTCCATGAGGTCCGTCGCGGCAAGATGGCGAGCGGAAAGAACAAAGTAGCGACCGAAACCGCCAATCATGCGCCTCCCGCAGGAGATGGGAAATACCGTGCATCACAAGGAATAGCCCATTCGGAAACGACGCCGGAGCGCTCCTGCCCCCGGTCTGGCTCAGGAGCTCAGCTGCGAAACAAGCTCGAAGGACTTGAGGCGGTCCTGCTGGCCGTAGACCATGGTCGAGATGATCAGCTCATCGGCCCCGGTCCTTTGAACCAGGTCATCCAGCCCGGCCTTTACCGTTTCCGGACCGCCGAATATATGACCCTTGGCGATCGAGCCGATGACCGCTTCCTCGTTCGGGGTGAAATCATGCGCCGCCGCTTCTTCGGGTGAAGGAAACTTTCCGGGACGGCCGCTACGCAACCGGGCGAAGGCAAGTCTCGATGGGCCGGCAAGCCAACGGGCCTCCTCATCCGTGTCGGCACAGATCACCCCCACCCCGATCATCACTTTCGGTTCATCAAGGTACGCGGAAGGCTCGAACCGGGAGCGGTAGAGAGCAACGGCGGCCTCGGTGTTTCCGGCGCTGAAATGGTGGGCGAACGAGTAGGGCAACCCGAGCAGACCCGCGACCTGCGCCGTGTAGCCACTGGAGCCGAGCAACCAGATCTCCGGCATTGCCCCCTCGCCGGGAACCGCAGTGATCGAGCTGTACGGATGACCGTCCGGCCACTGTCCGGTGAAGAAACCCGTCAGTTCAGCAAGTTGCCGGGGGAGATCCTCGTCGGACAACGGCTCGATGCCCCGCCTCAGTGCCGCTGCGGTCACCTGGTCGGTGCCCGGAGCCCGGCCGATCCCGAGGTCGATTCGCCCCGGATGCAGCGATTCGAGAATCCCGAACTGTTCCGCCACCACCAGCGGCTGGTGGTTGGGCAGCATGACGCCTCCAGAGCCGACCCGGATCGTCTCCGTCGCCGCAGCAAGGTGGGCGATGATCACGGCCGGGTTCGAGCTGGCGATCCCGGTCATGTTGTGGTGTTCGGCCACCCAATGCCGGTGAAAGCCGAGCTTCTCGACTGCCTTGACCAGCTCGGTCGAGTTGGCGAACGCCTGCACCGCGTCTGAACCCTCGATCACGGGGACAAGGTCCAGCACGGAGAGTTTCGGGTTTGCGAAGAGACTCATCCGATGAACGTGTACTGACCGCGGGCGAGCTGACTCTGCGCCTTCTTGCCGGTCGGCGTGTAGTCGCTTTCCAGGTTCTCTTCCGGAGACGGGTCTGCCCGCCAGCTCCACCAACTGATCCCCTCAAGCCAGCCAGTGCCGGAAAGAGCCTTGAAAGCTGCCTGGTAGGCGAGGGCCTGAATGTTCTGGTCAACCGGCTGGCTGGTCACCTCGAAAGGCTTCACCGTGGCTCCAACCTGGCTCGGGTAGCCGATCTCGGTCAGGATCACCGGCCGGTCCCACTGGTCGGATTTCGCTTTCAGCTGGTCCTTCACAGGCTGCCATGCCTCGGTCAGGCCTTTGAGGGTCGGGGACTGACCTCCCTCCCCGGAGAGCGGGTAGTAGGCGTCCACTCCGATCGCATCCAGGTCGTCCCAGAACTGGACCTGGTCGACTTCATCCCAGTTGGCCGCATAGGTGACCGGCCCGGAATACAGGTCCCGGGTCTCACTGACCAGTTGACGCCAGGCCTCGGCCTCACCGGACATGGTCTTCAGCTCGGTCCCGACCACGTACATGTCGGCCTGGTACGACGAAGCCAGCGAAGCGAAATGATCGGTGAAGCGCTGATAGGACCTGAACCAGCGGGTACGATCGGTGGGCTGGATTTCCCCGCGGTAGGTGTCGTCGATCACGTCAACATGCGGTTTGAGCACGACCTGAAGGCCCGATTCCCGGGCCCAGTCAATCGCCTTGATAAGGCTCTCGTCCGATGGTGTCTTTTCCTTATCCGGTCTGATCCGGTTTGAGTCAGGCCGCCTCATGTACCAGGTGGGCACAAGGGTGACTGCCGTACTTCCAAGATCGGCGATGGTCCTCATCATTTTTTGAACTCCAGGCTCTCCGTAGCCATCACGGGTGTAGGCGGTGAGGTTCACTCCAAGCATTGGCCCGTTGATTGGCAGCGGAAGCTCCTGGGCGTAGTCCGTGGTGGTACCGGTTTCACCGGGAACGGCGGTAGGGCCGGTCGAAGCGCTGGGACCGGTCAACGCGGTCGGACCGGTCGCGGTGACAATCGAAGTGTCGCCGCCGTCCGGGGCAGCCTTGTTTTCATCCGTGTTCCAGACCGTGACCGCGAGGACGCCCCCAACGACACCCGCCACCGCGAGCAGAAGTGCCAGGAATCTGAGGTGAACATGCACGGTCTAACCCTAAGTCTTTGCAGAAGTGGCGTCCGCCAACGAAATCGGACCGGGAGCAACCGCCCGTTCTGGGGGCGCTCCCGGTCCGTCTGTGAAGCCTTGATCGAATCGATCAGCTGATGAGCTTGGCCTTCATCTTCTCGTACTCGTCATCGGTGATTCCGCCGCTCTGGCGCAGCTGATCGAGCTTGTGAAGCTCGTCAACCGGAGTCGTTCCAGCGGTTTCCTTGACGTACTCGTCAAATTGCTTCTTGGCATCCGCCTGTTCCTTGATCGCCCGTTCACGCATGCCGGAACCGCGTGCGATCAGGTAGACCAGCGATGTCAACACCGGTATGAAGATCAGGAATAGACACCAGACTGCCTTCCACCAGCCGGAAAGCTCGTGATCGCGGAAGATGTCCATCAGGATCGTGATCACGATCCAGACCCAGATCACAAAGAAGAAGATCGCGAGCGTGGTGAGAAGTGCCTCACCGAGCCCGTAGTCAGCTAGTAGCAAACTGTGTTCCTTTCAGGGAAAACAAAACGAGGGACGAACAGGAGCAGGTTACACCTGAACCGTCCGTCCCCCTCATTCGGTTGGGATGATTCCGGACCTCAGCGGGTCCGTTCGGCCAGTTTCCAGGCGGCAGGCATGAGAATCGCGCCGATCGCTGCCTTGACCAGCCCGCCAACAATGAAGATGGTGAACCCGTCATGGATGACGGTGCTCCAGCTCGAGCTTGACATGAAGCCGAGTTCGACCAGCTCCGGGGCGGCAAGTTTGAGACCTGCGAGACCGAAGGCGAAAATGATCAGCTGACCGACGACAAACGAGGCGAAGGCGGTCAGGATCTTGCGGTCGCTGCCGCGCTCAGCCAGCCAGCCGACCGCTCCGGCGGCAAAGATGAAGCCGATGATGTAACCGCCCGTGGCGCCTGCGACGGAGCCGATCTGGGTGATGTTCTCAATACCGGAGCCGCCTTCAGCGTAAAAGGGAAGGACGAAACCGAGCACCATGTAGAGAGTCAGGGCAGCCATGCCACGCTTCCAGCCGAGGGCCGCACCCACCAGCATTACGGCAAGGGTCTGGCCGGTCATCGGAACCGGAGTCATGGGAATAACGATTTGGGCACAAAGTGCCGTGAAAAGCGCACCGCCAAGCACCAGCACCGCATTCAGAACCCAGGTGTTGGCAAACAGGTCGGCGAGGACAGGGACACGGGGGGCTTCCACCGTGTTGGAAAGCGTGGACATCTAAACCCTTTCTGGACGGGAAGAACGGGTGAAGCCTATCCGGATGCGAAGCTACACAGATGCCCGGTACAGCAACAGAGGCCCCGACTGGTGGCCTGCGGCAGGTCGAGGCGATGCGATACGTCACCGCGCTGCGCGAGGGTGGGTCACTCCCGGGCCTTGTCGAGGGCGACGACGACGGCACCTGGGTGGTCAAGTTTCACGGTGCCGGACAGGGGCAGGGGGCCCTGGTCGCGGAGGTGGTGGCTGGCGAGATCGCAAGGCAGGCCGGCCTTCCTGTGCCGGAACTGGTGCAGATATCCGTGATTCCCGAGTTGGGACACGCCGAACCGGATCCGGAGATACAGGAGCTGATAAGGGCAAGCCCAGGTCTCAATCTCGGCATGGACTTCCTGCCCGGCGCTCTGCCTTTCGCGTTGTCACCTGACGACTCTTTCGATGCTGACCTGGCCGCTGAGATCGTCTTTCTTGACGCTCTGGTCACCAACATCGACCGGACACCTCGCAACCCGAACCTGCTTACTTGGCATGGCCGCACCTGGCTGATTGACCACGGCGCGGCATTCTTCCGCCAGCATGGGTCTTCCCCCCTGGCCGAGACCGCACTGAACCCGACTCCGGTCCTTCGCGACCATGTTCTTCTGCCCGTAGCCGGGTCCCTCCGCGCTGCCGGAGACAGACTCTCGGCCGATGTCGCAGCGGCCATTGACCCGGCCCTTGATCTGGTGCCAGACGAGTGGCTGGGCAGCGACCCGGCCGACCGGCGGGGTGATTTCAGGCTGTTTCTGGAAAGGCGCCTGGAGGGTCAGGAAATCTTCATCAGCGAGTTGGAGCCGGAAAATGAGTGAATCCAGGCCGTTCGCCTACTCGGTCCTGAGGGTCGTTCCATGTATTGAACGCGGTGAAAGACTGAACGTCGGCCTGGTGCTCTTCTGCCGGCAGTTCGACTTTCTGGAAATGGAAGTCAGCCTGAACCACGACCGCCTCGCAGCGATCGCCCCGGATCTCGATCCCGAACCGGTCGAGGCAAGGCTGGCGGTGATTCAGCATGTGATCGCAGGTGACCCCGCCGCCGGAGCCCTGGCTCAGCTTGATCGATCCGACCGCTTCGGCTGGCTGACCGCACCCAGCTCGACCATCATCCAGAGTTCGGAAGTCCACACCGGCCTGACGAGAGAGCCCGGCGCCGAGCTTCAGAAACTGTTCGCGTCCCTGGTTCTGTAGTCGGTCGGCCGGCGGACCCGGTCTCGGCTACGAGAGCAACGCCGGAAGATCGTTGATCGAATCGATCGTCGCAACCGGTTCGATTCCTGACTCGGCGACTTTGTCCGCCTTGTACTTGCCGGTTCTGACCAGAACCGAGGGGATGCCGGCCGCCAGCCCGCCCCCGACATCACCTTCGATGTCGTCACCAACCATGATCGTGCGACCCGCCTCGGCGTTGGCGTCGGTCAAGGCCA
>JAGQUU010000143.1 GCA_020438345.1 Solirubrobacterales bacterium
GCGCCTCGATCGCGTCCGCCACCCTCCGGTGGAGTTCCACACGACGTTCCCTCAGTTGGCTCGAGTACGCGACCTCCTGGACCAGGCCATGTTCGAACTCGAACTCCTGGGCACCGGCAAGCGCGGGACGAAAGATGAGGTCCGCGGCTTCAAGCGAGGAAAGCGACCGGTCCAGCTGCTTCCCGTCCCGGATGGTGATTGCGTCGAGGACGGGCCGGCTGAACCGCTGGCCGATCACTGCGGCGCTTCCCAGTACTTCCTTGTCGGCCGCCGGCAGCCGGTCGATGCGCGCAGCGAGAACAGCCTGGACGGTCGCCGGTATCTCGATCTGGCCGACGGGCCTGGTCAGCCGGTACGAATCCTGGTCCCCGGCGAGCGCGCCTTCATCAAGCATCGTCTGGACTACCTCCTCGACAAACAGCGGGTTGCCACCGGTTTTCTCCCAGATCAGTGACGACAATCCCCGGAGGGATTCGTCTGACCCGACGAGACGCTCGAAGAACACATGGGATTCGTCTTCGCTGAACGGCTCGAGGATGAACCTACGGAAGTTCCTGCCTCGGCTCCAGTCGCCGCGGTAGCCAGTCCTGAAGTTGACAACCACCAGCGTGCGCGAGGCGGGCAGGAGTTCCAGAACCTGGGAGAGGAGATCTTCACTTCCGGGGTCGAACCAGTGGAGGTCCTCAATGATCAGGACCCCGACTTCGGTTTTCGCAGGTCCGGTGAGGATGCGGCGGATCACCGCGAACAGGAGGCGCTGCCGCTCCTCCGGGTTGATTGTGCGCCGGAGATCCTCCGCCGGACGGGGAGAACCGAGGAAGTCCTGAAGTACCGGAACGGCATCGTCAACCTCGTCCCAGTCCTGGCCGAGCCCGGAAAGGATCCTGCTACGTACGACATCGGGCGCATCGGACTCCTCCAGACCAAACCAGCTCCGGAGCAGCTCCCGGACCGGCCACAGAGGCACCTCGCTGCCGCCGGGGAATCCCCGCCCCTCGGTGACCCTGACCCCCCGGTGACGACTGATTTCGGCGAACTCCGCGCAAAGACGCGACTTCCCCATGCCGACGTCACCCTCGACCACGACCAGCTGACCCCGGGTCCGGGAATCTTCGAGCGCACTTTCGAGTGCCGCCAGCTCCCGGGTCCTCGAGACGAGCGCCGCGGATACCGACCGGCGCCTGGAGCCCGAGTCGTTCTCGGCCACGAGGCTGTGGACCTCGATCGGGTTCGTAACCCCTTTCACTTCTACCGGCATCTCCTTCCGGGTCTCAAAGAGACCGTTGATCAGCCGGGCGGTGTCATTGCTCAGGCAGATCCCGCCCGGAGCGGCGATCGATTCCAGGCGGGAAGCGATCCCCACAACCGGCCCGATCGCGGTGTAGCTGCCACCTGATGCCTCGACCGAACCGACCACGACTTCGCCCGAGTTGATGCCGGTGCGGACCGCGAAGGTGAACCCCTCCCGCTCCTTGAGTCCGGCCGCGAAGCGCTCGAAGCGTTCACGGAGACGGAGCGCTGTGCGACAGATTCTCACTGCATGGTCCTCCTGGGCCACCGGCGCTCCGAATATCGCCATGGCACCGTCCCCGGTGAACTTGTCGACTGTGCCGCCGTGTCTCTCGATCTCTTCCCGGAAGATCTCGAGGAACTCCGTCAGGATCGCGCGCCAGGCCTCCGGGTCGAGTCGGCCGGCAAGGGCCAGCGAGTCAGCCACGTCACAGAACAGGACGGACACCTGTTTGCGCTCGGCAAGTGGTTCCGTCACGGTGCCCATTGCCGGAGGCCTCGCGCAAGCAGGAACTCGGACGGAACGGAAAATCCGCCCGGTACCCGGTTGAATGATTCGGAAAGCGTCACCAGGTCGGCGCGGAGTTCCTGCCACCTTCCCTCCGGGGTGAGACGTTCCCGCGCCTTCAGAAGAGGTCCATAGTTCCTGGCCATGTAGTCGACGAACACCGATGGTGACTGCTGTCTGAACATCACCGAGCGCCTTTTGAACTCGAATTCGACGTCGAGTCGGGCGAAAAGCCTGCCCACATGACGTTCATCGCCCCACAACGGCGGTGGCGAAGCACCCACGGGAGGTGACGGCATGTACGGGCCGATCGTCTTGAAGAACTGCCCGATGAATCCTTCCGGGGTCCAACTGCAGAGGATGATCTCGCCACCGGGACGAACCACCCGGGCCAGTTCGCGCGCACAGGTCTCATGGTGAGGAGCGAACTGCACTCCCAGCACCGAGAGGACCTTGTCGTAACTGGCATCGGGGAACGGCAAGTCTTCGGCGTCAGCCTCGACCCACTCGATATCGACACCCGCGACAGCGGCCTCGTGCCGGGCAACTTCGAGCAGCGAGGGGGCAAGATCGAGTCCGGTGACCCGGGCACCCTTTAGGGCGGATGGAATGGCGGCATTGCCTGTGCCGGTCGCGACGTCGAGCAGGCTGTCCCCGGGCCCCGGCCGGGCGGCCGTCACGGCGGCTCCGGCCACCTCGGTCACAAGGTCCCGGGCGACCGCGGCATAGTCGCCCGAATCCCAGGTTGCGCGATGGGAGGCCTTCAGTACGTCAATTTCACAAGTTGTCGTAGCAGTGCTGTTCATGTCGTTACTCCTGTTTTTCGGTTTGATTTGAGAAGTCGGATCCTGTCCCGGCCGCGAGGAGCCACCAGGCTCCCCGCGGGCTTCCGGGACGGGCGATGAGCTCCCGCTCTATCGCTTGATGCGCTACCGGCTGGCGAACGGTTCGGGGTCAGGGCGGATCACCACCGTGTCCACGACCGGAATCACCTCGTCGGCTGCCATACCGACTCGATCGGCGTGATCGCGAATGGCTCTCGCGCTGCTGGCCTGGTAGACACAAACCGTGCCTGCCGCGCCAGCTACCTCGTCCAGCACGTAGCTGCGGATCCAGCGGATGTCGTCCGACATCTGTTCGTCGGCGATCTGCCTTGACCGCTCGGCTGCCGCTCCGAGTTCTTCCGGGGTGCCCCAGGCGGAGCGCCGGAGGATCACGTAGGTCTGCATGATCGAGTCCTTTCGTCGTTGACTGGTCGTTGCTACGGCTGGATGCAGAGCGCCCAGGCGTAGAGCCGATTGCTGCCGGCGTCGACCATCCCTCGGACATCCCACGTGCTGTTAGGGGATGTATCGCTCGGGGAGCTCCCGATGATCGAATTGGCTTCGTCTTCGAGCCAGGCATAGCCGCCGCTCACGATCTGCCGGTCTCCCGGGCAGGAGACGGAGACGCTCTTCGGCGTACCGGCTGTCACTGTGACGCCCTCCGACGTGACCGTGTTCATGCCCTTGAACGCACCGGCACCAACCGTGTCGTTGGCGAGCTCGGTGACCCCGACAGCGGCATCGGCTATTTCGGGTGAACCGACTGACCCGTCCTGGATTTTCGACGAGTCGACCGAGCTGAGCCCCAGCTTCACGCCGGTGACAGCGCCCTGGGCGATGTCGGTGTTGGTGACACCGTTGTCCGCGATTTCGCCAGTGCCGACCGAGTTCGGTCCGAGAACCGGATTCGGGAACTCGCCCGTCAAATCACCGCCAGCGGGACCGGCGGGAGTGACACCTTCGAGGGTGGATTCGTCGACATCGGCTCCGGTGAGGGAGTCGTCCCGGACATCGATTCCGCGAAGCGAATCGTTCCTGACGTCCTTCGTGGTGACAGCGCCGTCACGGATCGACCTGCCGTTGACCGAGTTCTTCGGCGCCTGCGAGACCGCGTATGCGGCTCCGCCCAGCGTCAGAAAGACTGCGACCGTGGCCATTACGTTGGCGTATGAAAACGCCTTGATGTACTTCTTCATGCTGTTTCTCCTTTATGGCGACGCCACTGGCGCCGTCCTGGGTTGAGTGACTACGCAACTCAGGTTGGAGAAGAAATGAAGTGTTTTCGCTAGGAAGGGCACCCCAGTGTTTGACACTGGGGTACAGGAATCGGCTCAGGAAAGCGCTTCGGGAAGCTGATCGCGCGATTCGATGTCAAGTTTTCGGAAGACGTTTCGAAGGTGCCATTCGACCGCCTTGACAGTCACAAACTGCCGCTGGGCGATTTCCCGGTTCGTCAGGCCTTCCGCAGCCAGGGTTGCAACCCGGTCTTCGCTGGCGGTCAGCGACTCCCGTCCCGAGAGCAGCCGCCGGTCGCGGCGTGGACGGGCTCCGGCCACGACCAGTTCCTCGTGGGCGCGGTCAGCCAGTCCACTGGCACCGATTCTTGAAGCGGCATCCATCGCTTCGCGCAAGACCTCTCGCCCCTCCACCACCTCGCCCGCTCGGCGGAGGGCGGAACCAAGCTCGATCAGCGACCGCGCTCGCTCGAGCCGGCTCTCGCTCTGTTCGAGCACCTCGACCGAAGCACGAAGCAGCTCGACGCTGTCATCACCGACAGCGGTCAGCGCAAGGGTTCTGAGCGACGCACCTTCGGCGTCTGGGTTGCCAAACCGCCGGGCATCGGCCAGTTCGTCTTCGGCCATCCCGATCGCCTCCTCCCTGCGACCCAAAGCAACCAGGGCGAGGGCGGCGGTCGATCTCCAGGCACAACAGCTCGGGTTCGTGATCGTTGGTGAGACCAGATCACCGGCGGCCCTGGCATCGTCCAGCGCCGAGCCGAAACGGCCTTGTGCAAGGTGGAGTTCGGCCCGTGCGGCGATCAGCAGAGCGAGAGGCAGCGACGGTCGCGCGTTGAGCCCGACCTCTCCTCCCTTGAGGATCTCCTCTGCCTCATCGAGCGCCCCCCGGGCGAGTTTGGCGCCCAGCACTCGAGCAGCGGCCCAGGCGGGACCCACAGCAGAACCGTCTTCATCCCAAAGCTCGAAGGATGAAACGGCTTCGAATTCCGCACGACGGATCTCTCCGAGCCGAAGCGAGGCGTCGGAACGCATGATCATCTGCCAGGCCGTCATGAGACGGTTACCACGCCGGGTGGAGATAGCGATGGCACTGTCATAGAACCGGGCGGCTTCGGAGAGTGCGCCAGCGTAGATCAAGCCGTTGCCGAATACTCCGCCCAGCACGCTGTTCTGTTCCTCGAGTAGCGGTCCCGGTGACACACGGTCGGCGAGCTCGAGAGCCGAGCTGACGGGTGGCCGCGAAGACGCGACGATCATCACCAGGCATGACATGGTCAGGTTGGAGAGGGGCTCACCCCGGTCGAGCTGAGCGAGCCGCCTCTCCCACAAGGGGGCAACCTGCTCCGTCGAGAGGAAGTCGTGGGAGCCGATCGCGAGCAATTCGGCCTCAAGCGCGATTCCGAGCGGGCCTTCGGGATCCTTGAGCTTCCGGAGCGCCGCTTCGGCGGCTTCGACCGCCTCGGGGAAGTTGGCGGTCGCTGCCAGCGCCCTGACCAGGCCCAGTGCGATTTGTGCTCTTTCGTCCGGGTCGGGTGTTTCGGACATCGCCTCGCGCAGGTGTGCGATTGACTCGGACCGCTGCCGATCGGCCGCTTCGGCCACGCCGAGGTCGAGCAATATGCGGCCACGCTCCGGCCCTGATGGCGGTTCCTTCAGCGCCCGTTCGAGGTAGATGGAAGCGGCGGCGGGTGCCCCCCGTGACGAAGCGGCAGCAGCAGCCTCCCGAAGGACCGCTACCCGCGTCGGCTCGTTTGCCGGCGGGAGTCGCAGGATGTGCTGCGCCACACGCTCGACTTCAGCGTCCCGCTCCTCGAGCAGCCGGGCCGCGGCCTCATGGAGTGCCGTGCGTTCACTGAGGGGTATCTGGTCGTAGATCGCGCTGCGGACGACGGGGTGGACAAAATCGGGTTCGCTCTCGTCTTCAAGGACATGGACCTCGACGAGCGCGTCTATCGCTCTGGCGACATCCGGCTCGCTGATTCCCGCGAGCTCTGTGAGATCGTTCCGGGACGGTTCCGGCCCGAGCACCGCCGCCGCCTGCGCGACACTCGTGGCCTCGGCTGGCAGCATGCGGAGCCGTCGTCGGATCGCGCGGCCGACCCGGTCCGAGCCGAAGTCAAGCACCCCCGCCGCATCTTCGGCGTTTCCGGTCGTCCCCTGCTCGGCGAGTTCGACGAGAAGTTCACCCAGGAGGAAGGGATTGCCCCCGGTGGCTCGATGGCAGGCCGAGCTGAAGGAATCCTCGGCAGTGGGCAGGCGACTCCGGATCAGATCGGAGGCGGCTGCCGCTGAAAGCGGTTTCGGCCGAAGCACCGTCGACGAGTGTGAGGACGCCAGCTCGTCCAGGAGTTCCTGCTCGGCGCCGGGTTCGGTCGGTCGCGCCGCGGCGACGATCATCACCGGCATTTCGTCAAGTCGCTCGACGGCGAATACGAGAGCACGAAGCGATGCCCGGTCACACCAATGCAGATCGTCCGCGATGATCATGAGAGGTTGTTCGTCGGCCAGATTGCTGATCAGCCAGTAGAGACCATGGAGGGGTTCGAAGCCGACATCGTCCGTCCGCGGGGAAGCTCCGGGCGAGAACACCACACTTGCCGGTTCCGCGCCCCCTTCAAGCAGCGCGGGCTGGTCCGACACCCGTCGTTCGAACAGCTGGCGCACGACTCCGTAGGCGAATCCCCGGTCCAACTCTGTGCCGCGCCCCCGGAGCACTCGCAATCCCGCTGCCGAGCCGAACTTGCCGGCGGCACGCAGAAGCTCGGTCTTGCCAACACCGGCCTGACCCTCGATGAAGACTGCCCCCCCGGCCCCGTCCGAGGCCCGCTGTACGAGCCCTTCGATCAGACCGAGTTCAAGGTCCCTCTCAAAGAGTTCAAGCTCAATATCGCCCCCGTCACCGGCCACCGGCGCATCTTTCCATGAATGCGAACCGATTTATGTGTGAGCCCGGGATCGAACGGGCGACGCAAGACTTCTCGGTTTTGAGTGGGCCGGTCTAGCGCGGCTTCAGGACAACGAGAGGGATCTCCCGGTCAGTGCGGTCCTGGTACTGCTGGTAGGACGGGTACAGCTCTACTACCTTTGGCCAGAGGCGTTTGCGTTCCTCTGCGGAAGCGATCCGGGCATGAACAGGACGGAGCTCCCCGCCGATCTGAACTGTGGTGTCCGGGTTGGCCTTCAGGTTGTAGAACCACGCGGGCCTTTTCTCATATCCACCCTTCGAGGCGACGATTACCACGTCTTCCCCATCCTCGAGGAAAAGGAGAGGACTGGTGCGCTTCTTTCCGCTCTTCGCGCCGACATGGTCAATCAGGCATACGGGAGGAACCCCGGGGATGTGCTGCCCTATCCGGCCACGAGTCAGGCGGTAGACCCGGGCATGGCCACCCATGAGTCTGCTCAGAACAGGCCAGGTCTTGTCCGCAACCCGAAGCTGGAAGTCCATGCCCGGAACCTACCGCCTCATGAAGTGGTTTGGCTAGTGGCTTCTTTGCTACCGATCTGGCCGTCCGCTCCGGTGGCAGCATTGGATTTCCCTCCAACGCCACCGACCCGAAATCGGAGTGAACGCAACGGATTCGAAACCCGTCTGCCAGTCCGGGGCCCTGGCTCTGGCCCATCGCAGAGCCGGGGCGTAGAGAGGCATTGTGGAAAGCGTGAGAACAGTACTCTGGTTTCGTCGGCCCTTCGACCTTCTGCTTCCGGTCGGCCCCTGACCGCATGTGAAACTAGAGAACAGAAAGATCCTGATAGTCGGGGCATCTTCCGGAATCGCTGCCGAAGCTGCCTTTCAGATAGCCGACCGTGGAAACATGATCGGTCTCGTCGCCCGGCGGGAAGACAAACTCGAGCAGGTTTCGAAGGGTCTCTCCTGCAGAGGATGCAAAGCGCTGCATTGGGCGGCAGATGCCACAGATCCCGCTGAGATGACCAGGGTCTTTCGCGAAGCCAACGAAGCGATGAGGGGCCTGGAAGTTGTCTGGGTCAATGCCGGCCAGGGTCCCGACATGTCGATCGCCGATTGCTCTGCATCAGACCTCACTTCGATGATTCGACTCAACTACGAGGTTCTGGTCAATTGCCTGGTCCCTGCCATTGAGTGCCTCAGGAAGAGTGGTGGCGGTCAAATCGTCCATACGAATTCACTTGCCGGACTTCTGGGGATCCCGCGGCAGGGACCATACGGCGCGGCCAAGGCAGCCGCCAAACACCTGATGGATACGGCCCGGGCAGAACTGGAGCCCGAGAATCTCCGGTTCACCTCCCTCTTTCCTGGCTTTGTGGCTACGGAACGGATCGCCAACGATGGTCTGCCGAAGCCACACCAGATCAGTGTCGAGACCGCGGCCAGGAAATCATTGGCCGCAATCGAAGCCGAGAAGCGAAACGCGTGCTTTCCCCTCGCTGCCACCTCGCTAGTCGGGGCCCTGAAGGCCTTGCCCCAGCCGGTTCGTAACCCTCTGCTCCGCCGGATTTTGCCCTCGAGCGGGTCGTTGCCGAACAGGCCGCCGACCTGAAGACCCATGTTCCC
>JAGQUU010000144.1 GCA_020438345.1 Solirubrobacterales bacterium
CACCGCCTGAAACCCGGTGCTCGGGATCGTTCTCGGCCGCGACCACCCTTATGCACTCGGCCGGGCAGGCAGCGGCGCAAAGCGAGCAACCGACGCACTTCTCCAGGTCGGAATCCTCGAACTTGTGAAGCTTGTGACGACCGCGGAATCGCGGGTAGACCGGGGTTTTTTCTTCCGGGTACTGGATAGTGACCGGCTTCTCGAAGAGCCTGCCCATGGTGGTCCGGAGTCCGCGCAGGGTTTCACCGAAGGCCCGGTAAGCGCCGCCCATACCGCCCGGTTCGGGGCCGCGTGGAACTACTCTGATTTCTTCGGGCCGGATACTCATGTGACCACCACCAGTACTGCTGTCACGAGGACATTCAGGGTTGCGAGGGGAAGCAGGATCTTCCAGCCGAAACTCATCAACTGGTCGTAACGGAACCGGGGAAGCGTGGCACGGATCCAGATGAAGAACATGGCCAGCATCCACATCTTGAAGAGCATCCAGATCGGGTCAAGCCAGCCGGGCCCGGGGCCCATCCAGCCACCGAGGAACATGGTCGACGCAATACCGGAAACGATCAGAATCTCCATGTATTCGGCGAACATGAAGGAGCCGAAACGCATTCCTCCGTACTCGGTGCCGTAACCGGCGACCAGTTCGGCGTCCGCTTCCGGCAGGTCGAATGGTGGCCGGTTTGTCTCGGCGAAGCCGCCGACCATGAAAATCAGGAAACCGACGAACTGGGGGACAATGAACCAGATGTCCCCCTGTGCCCGGACGATGTCCACCAGGGAGAGTGAACCGGCCATGATCACCACGCCGAGCAGTGAAAGTCCCATCGCGATTTCGTAGGAGATCAACTGGGCGGCGGAGCGCATGGCCCCGAGGAACGAGTACTTGGAGCCGGAAGCCCAGCCACCGAGCAACAGTCCGTAAAAGGCGATCGAGCTGAAAGCAAAGAAGTAGAGGATCCCGATCGGTACGTCGATCCCGTAAAAGCCGACTTCGCCTTTGACATCGCCGAATGGCAGGATCGCCAGGGTGATCACCGCCGAGATGATGGTCAGCGCCGGGGCCAGCTCGTAGAGAAACGGGACCGCACCCTTGGGTCGGAAGGCCTGTTTCGAGAGCAGCTTGCCGACATCCGCCAGCGGCTGGATCACGCCGTAGGGACCCACGCGGTTGGGACCGTAACGTTGCTGGAAACGGCCAAGCAGCTTGCGTTCGACCAGCAGCAGGATCGGCACGATCTGAAGCAGGACCAGGAAGATCACGATCGACTTCAGGATCATGATCCAGGTGGCGTCAACGAAGTTCGTGTCTGCCAGGGGCAGCCCGGGGAGAAGACCTGGCACTACTCTCCCCCGCTCCCGTTGCCGATCACCACTTCCAGTTTCGGGCTCGCCTTGCCGATCTGGACGACCACGGGCTTTCCCGACTCGATGTTCTGGAAGACGTTCGCGTTGCCGTGCTGCGTTCCCTCCATCAGGAAGCAGGTTCCCTCCGGCATGGCGGCGCGGATCGCAACGAAGGCGGTCACTTCATTGTCACCGCACTTGACGGAGACTTCATCGCCCTTGGAAAGCTCCAGGCGTTCCGCGTCAGCAATTGAAACTTCCAGCCTCTGAGCCGGAATCAAATAGCCGAGCGCGGGGCTCAAGTCCGTTGTGCTGTTGGCCCAAAGATCGCGATACGTTCCGAGCACGAGCTCATCGCCGTTGCCTGAAGCATCAGCGGGGTCCGTTGAAGGTACCGGCGAAGTCCGGCCGACGGTGCCCCCAACGGACCCCGCCGGAGCGATCAAGGACCAGGAGCCGGCGGCGGGGCGGTCCTGCCACCTGATGCCGCGGCCGCCGATCTCGGCGTCGGTGAGACCAGCGTAGAAAGGAACAGTCTCGGTGATCTTCTTGAGGGCTTCGGGCACGGAATGAACACCCGTTTCGTGACCGAGCGCCGCCGAGAGCTCGGCCAGGACATGCCAGCCACCACGGATATCGCCGGGGCGGGCCGCGGCAGGCCGGACGCGCTGCAGACGGCCCTCGGTATGCGTGATTGTCCCGTCCTTCTCCGCATGCGATTCGAGCGGGAAGACCACATCGGCGAACTCCGTTGTGTCGGTCGAGGCCATCGCGAACTGGACTACGAAATCGGCATGTTCGAGGGCGCGGCGCCAACCTTCAGTGTCGGGGAAGTCGCGAAGGGGATCGACCCCGTAAAGAACCACAGCCCGGACTTCCCCTGATTCGAGACCGGCACGGATTCCCTCGACGTCGCGTCCGGCATCAACCGCACTGAGCCCCGGACCGGCATCCGGGAGGCAGCCGACCTCGCGCAGGCCGCGGGCATTTGCGACATCGGGTATCTCGATCAGACCCGATTCTTCCTGGCCGGCGAACCCGAGTGCCTCAGAAAGTTCGAGCAATGACTCGATCGCCGCCGGCCCGTTCTCGCCGCGACCGATCCGTTCACCCCAAACGACCACGGTGTGGTCTGAACCCGCAAGCAGGCCGGCGATACCTTCCTTCGAGCCAGACCTGACCTGATCGAGGAGGCCGGCAAGGTAGCCGGCGGAATCTCCCGGTGCGATCCGGTCGACTTCAGTGGCACCACCATCGAGCGCCGAAGGCCGTTCCGTGGCGACCGCGAGTGCGGTGCCGCTACGACGCACTGCCTTGCGGACCCGCAAGTCGAAGGCCGGAGCTGAATGGATCGGGTCGGTTCCGAGCACGAGCACGACATCAGCGTGGTCGATATCGGCAAGCCTGGCCTGGGTGGCGGGCTCATCGAGCCTGATTCGCTGTTCGCGACCGAAGGTCCGGGCCTGACGGGAATCGATGTCATTGGAACCGAGACCCTGGCGCAGGAGGTCCTGAAGGAGAAAAGCTTCTTCGTTGGAGGCATCACCGACCAGGGCGGCAACCCGTCCGTCAGCGGCGGCAAGACCAAGCGCCGCAATATCCAGTGCCTCGCCCCAACCTGCGGGGGCAGGGTGCCCATCCACATAGCGGAGCGGATTCATTACGCGTTCCTGCGAGTACATGGCCTGGAAGCCGTATCGGCCCCGATCGCAGAGCCAGCCATCATCGATGGCGTCGTTCTGGCGATCGAGCACCCGCTTGACCTGTTCATCGCGGATCGTGAAGCTGACGTTGCATTGGCTCGGGCAGAGGGTGCAGACAGACCCGCCCTGTTCGATGTCCCAGGGCCTGGCCTGGAAACGGTAGGTGTAGGAAGTCAGGGCACCGACCGGGCAGAGCTCGGTGATGTTGCCCTGGAAGGGGGCAATGTACGGACGATCGTCAAAGGTGCCGATGTACGAATCCGCGCCTCGTTCGAGTAGCTGGAGCTGGCCATCTTCGGAAACTTCCTGGCTGAAGCGGGCGCAGCGGTAGCAGAGGATGCAGCGCTCGCGGTCGATTGCGATCAACGGTGAAAGCTGGACCGGCTTTTCGAAGTGGCGTTTAGGATCGACGACGCGGCTGCGGTCATCTCCCCAGCCCATCGAGATGTCCTGGAGCGGGCACTCGCCGCCCTTGTCACAGACCGGGCAATCAAGCGGATGGTTGACGAGCAGGAACTCGACCACCGCGTTCTGGGCTTCCTTGACCTGCCCGGTGCGGGTATGGACGACCATGCCGTCACGGACCGGGGTCGAACAGGCGGTCTGCAGTTTTGGAATTCCCTCGATCTCGACCAGACACATGCGGCAGGCACCGACTGGTGCGCCAAGCTTCGGTTCGTAACAGAAGACCGGGATCTCGATGTCACCCAGCTTGGCCGCGTCGACCAGCATCGCGCCCTCGACCGCTTCGATCTCGCGACCGTCGATCGTCAGGTTGATCAGGTTCTGCTTCGGCGCCGGCATCAGCTGACACCCTCGCCAGGGATCGAGCGACCAGCCAACCGCTCCCGTCGCAGGGTTTTCTGACTCATCCCACCAGGCCCGGGCTCTTGCCCGTCCACCGCCTCAAGGCCGTCAAACGACCAGGTCTTCGCGGCTTCCTCGGCAATCGTCTCTTCAAACTCGTCCCGGAACTTCTTGACCATCGAGCTGACCGGCATCGCCATCGCGTCACCGAGCACGCAGAGGCAGTTACCCATGATGTTGTCCTGAACCGAGGAAATGATGTCGAGGTCCATCGGCGTCGCTTCGCCGGTGCAGACCCGCTCAAGCATCTTGTCGGTCCAGCTTGTTCCCTCGCGGCAGGGGGTGCATTTGCCGCAGGATTCATGCCGGTAGAACTTCGAGGTGCGCTTGGCCATCCGCGGGATCGAGACCGAGTCGTCGGCGACGATGATCGAGCCGGAGCCAAGCATCGAGCCGGCCTCTGCCATCGCCTCGAAGGAGTAGGGCAGGTCGAGTTCGGCCGGGGTCAGGACCGGCGAGGAGGAACCGCCGGGGTAAAAGGCTTTGATCTCGTGGCCGTCGAGCGGGCCGCCGGCCAGGCCGAAGATCAGGTCGCGGAGGGTCACACCCAGCTCAACCTCGTAGTTGCCGGGACGTTTGACGCAACCGGAAACCGAGACGACCTTGGTGCCGGGTGACTGTTCGGTCCCGAAGCTCTTGAACCAATCGGCACCATTGGCGACGATGTGACTGACGTTGCTGAGGGTCTCGACGTTGTTGATCAGGGTCGGACCGCCGTAAAGGCCCTGGACCGCCGGGAACGGGGGCTTCAGGCGCGGGTTGCCGCGCTTTCCTTCCAGCGCGTCGAGCAGTGCGGTTTCCTCGCCGCAGATGTAAGCGCCGGCGCCGCGGTGAACGACCAGTTCCAGATTGAAACCGGAACCGAGAATGTTGTTTCCGAGGTAACCGGCCTCGTAAGCCTCCTCGACCGCATGGTCGAGGATGTCGGCCTGTTCGTCATATTCACCGCGGATGAAGATGAAGGCATGGCCGATGCTGGCTGCGAAACTGGAAATGATCATTCCCTCGATCAACTGATGCGGGTTGCGCTGCATCAATTCACGGTCTTTGAAGGCTCCCGGCTCGGATTCGTCAGCGTTGCAGCAGAGGTACTTGGCGTCGTCGGTATGGGGCAAAAACGAAACCTTCTTGCCCATCGAGAACCCGGCACCTCCGCGGCCGCGAAGACCTGATTCCTCAAGTTCGCCCACGATCCACTCCGGCTCGATTTCCTTCAGCGCCTTTTTCAGGACCCGATACCCGCCATAGGATTCATAGCCTTCAAGGCTGGCCATCTTTGGGTCCTCTGCGTGGCGCAGGAGCACGCGGGTTTCTTCAACTGCTCCGCCGTTGCCGTTCACTTCACTCACTGGTTCGGCCCCTTCCCGTCCACAACCCGGGGGTCGCTTGAGTCAGCGACGCCACCAGCGAGCCCGCGACGGTCGAGTGCCTTTTCCGGCAGGACTTCGGCGCCCGATTCGAGCTGGTCGACGATGGTCGAAGCATCAGCGTTCTCCAGCGGACCGAAGTAGCGCTCGTCTACCGATGCCATCGGCGCGAGATCGCAGGCACCGAGGCACTCGAATCCGGAAACCAGAATCCTGCCGTCCTCCGAAAGCGCGCCGCCGTGACCGGCGGCTTCCAGGTCGGCACCGGTCTTCGCGCAGAAAGAGTCGAGCAACTCGTCGCCACCCCGCATCCAGCAGGCGATGTTGGTGCAGACGAGAACCTGATGCTCACCCTGGGGGCTGGTTCGCAGCAGGTCGTAAAAGGAAGCGACTGACTCGAGATAGGCCGGGGTCACCTGCATCACGGCGGCAGCCTGGACAATCCCCTCCGGGGTGCACCAGCCATAGCGTCGCTGAATGATCCAGAGCACCGGGATCGAAGCAGATTTCGGGCTGCCCTTGTGATCGCGATCCGGGTATTTGTCGACGATCGCCTGGATCTGGTCACGCAGGTCATCCGGGATGTCAACCTCGGCCGGATCAGGGATCTGTTCCGGATCACCGATCGGCAGGCGACCGGAAGTGCTGGCCTTGTCTACCGGCAGCCCGGGTGAGACGAAACCTTCCGGTTCTGCGTTTTCCGGATCAAAGTCCGAAGGCATCACGGGACTCATCGGTCGATACCTCCGAGGATCGGATCGAGCATCGCCAGGGTCTGGATCAGGTCAGCCACATACTCACCGATAGTCATGTCGGCGAGAGCCTGGAGATTGACAAAAGAGGGCTCACGGAAGTGAACCCGGGCCGGCTTCGAGGATCCGTCTGCCATCACGAAACAGCCGAGTTCGCCACGCGGCGATTCGATCGGGTTGTAAACCTCGCCCGGATCGACCCGGAAGCCTTCCGTAACCAGCTTGAAGTGATGGATCAATGATTCCATCGAGGTGGACAGCTCCGACCGCGGCGGCAGCGCATACTTGCGGTCATCGGCGATCCAGGGCCCTTCCGGCAATCCGTCGAGACATTGCTCGATGATCTTCATCGATTCCCGCATCTCGGTCAGCCGGACCCGGTAGCGGTCGTATCCGTCGCCGACGGTGCCGACCGGAATATCGAAGTCAAGCTCCGGATAGCTGAGGTAGCCCCCTTCCTTGCGTAGATCCCAGGGGTCTCCGGCAGCGCGGAGCAGAGGGCCGGTCACACCGAGTTCAAGCAGACGTTCGCGGTCAACCACGCCGACATCCTTGGTCCGGATCAGGAAGATCTCGTTCTTGTCGAGGAGTGCCTCGTACTGGTCGATGCCGATCTTGAGCTGTGCGATGGTTGAGCGGACTTTCTGCTCGAACCCGGCCGGAATGTCCTCGGCAACGCCACCGATCTGGAAGTACCGGGTGTGCATCCGCTGGCCGGTAGACATCTCGAAGGTGTCAAGCACCCGGTCACGGTCACGGAAACAGTAGAAGTAGACACCCATTGCGCCGAGGTCGAGCGCCGTGGTCCCGAGCCAGACAAGATGGGAATGAAGCCGGTTCAGTTCCATGTGAAGCACCCGCAGGTACTGGGCCCGGCGGGGCACTTCGAGTCCGATCAGCTTCTCGACCGCACCGACATAGGCCTGCATGTTGAAGAAGTACGAGAGGTAATCCATCCGCTCGACGAAGGGGATTGCCTTCCAATAGGTCATCTGCTCGCAGGATTTCTCGATCCCGGTGTGGACGTAACCGATCACGGGCTTCAGGTCCTTGACCACTTCGCCCTCGAGGTTGACAACCAGCCGGAGCACGCCGTGGGTGGCCGGGTGATGGGGGCCCATGTTGACCGTGAGCATCTCCTGCTCCGGTTCAAGCTCGAATTCAACCCCGGGAATCCGGTCCGCGAGTTCGGTGGTGAAGTCGGCGACCGTGATCTCTTCATCCCGCAGAGACCCGGCCTGACGGACCTCGCGATCGTGGAGTGTGTCTTCAACCCTTGCCATTTACTGCCACCAGCCCGGGTTGGTCACTTCGTCACGGGTGAAAATCACCGGCTCGCCACCGACCGGGAAGTCCCGGCGCTGCGGCCAGCCGAGGTAATCCTCCGGCATCAGGATCCGGCGCAAATCGGGATGGCCCTCAAAGACGATCCCGAAGAAGTCATAGACCTCCCGCTCCTGGAAATCTGCGGTCGGAAACAAATCAACAACCGACGGCACCACCGGCAACAGTTGTCCGTCCATCTCAACGCTGGGGGTTGGGGCGGGGTTCGTGGGGGGCATCCCGGGCCGGACTTCGCCGGGAGTTCCCGGGGTACCCCCAACGGACCCCGCATCCGAAGCGAAGTTTGGCGCGTCTGCAGCGGCCGCCTCAGGGTCAGGGATAACGACTTTTACCCGGAGGCGTTCGTAACGGTCCCGGTTGAGGAGTTCGTAGTGGACGGCGAATCTCGGGGTGAGAGGGAAGTGATCGGCTCCGTGGACCGAGCTGAGGAAGGTGTACTCCTGGCCGGGCGTCTCCTTCAGCCAGGTCAGGACCTCGACCACCTTGGCGGGATCGACGATCAGGGCCGCCTGCTCCCGGTCAAAGCTCGTGTCGAGTACGGCTCCGGGAGTTTCGCGGTTGATCTCGGCGAGGATCAGCTCAAGTCCGGGCGCGTCAGGCACCAAGAGCCTCCCGGGCCTTTTCATAGGCTTCCAGGGCTTCCCCGGACGGGCTGGAAGCCGGGCCTCCCCGGGCCCATTCTTCGGTGCCATGCGCGTTGTAGCGCGAACGCCATCCCGGGTCGGCATTACCCATGATTTTCTGCTGAAGCTTCGTGAACCCGTAAAGCAGAGCTTCGGGGCGAGGCGGACAGCCAGGGACATGGACGTCCACCGGCATGAATTTGTCGGCTCCCTGAACCACGGCGTAGTTCTGGAACATGCCGCCGGAGGAGGAACAGGCGCCCATCGAAATCGCCCATTTCGGTTCGAGCATCTGATCGTAGATGCGGCGGACGACGGGTGCCATCTTGATCGAAACCCGGCCGGAAAGGATCAGCAGGTCGGCCTGGCGAGGCGATGCGCGAAAAGCCTCTGCTCCGAAACGCGCGATGTCATATCTCGGCGAGACCGTGGACATCATCTCGATCGCACAGCAGGCGAGGCCGAAGGTTGCCGGAAAGATCGAATGGGCGCGGGCCTGGTTCAGGACCTTCTCGAGCGTGGTCGTGACAACCCGTTCCTCGACGTACTTGTCGAGATCCTCACCGGTCAGGTCGCCGCGCAACATGTCTCGCGCCTTGAGCTGGCGTGCCCTCAGCTCCTCGGGCGAGCCGGGCTGTTCAAGCGGCGCGTGGACGCGGAGCTTCTGTCGTTCTATCTCCAATCCAGTGCCCCCTTTCGCCAGACGTATACGAGGGCTACGAAGAGCAGCGCCACGAAGAGGATCACTTCGGCCAGCACGAAAACCGAATCGGTCGACTTGAGGATCGCCCCGACCGGGTAGAGGAAGACAACCTCGATGTCGAAGAGGATGAAGAGCATGGCGATCAGGTAGAAGCTGACTCCGAAGCGAAAGGTGCTCGAGATTTCTGAGGGAAGCCCACATTCGTAGGGGTCGAGTTGACGGATCGAGGCGCTGGACTCGTCACCCTTGACTTTCTTCGGCCCCAAAACCAGGTTCAGGGTCGCAAAGGCACCGCCGACAAGAATGCCGAGGGCTGCGAAGACGAGAACTGGGAGGTACTGGTGGAGCAAGTAGTGGGTCCTTTGCGGAACGTAGGCTGTCCCTTGACCATGGGTTATACACCTCAGAGGCCCGACTTTGTATCAAGTCGTTACATAGTGATTTTTCGCATAAAAAAGCCGAAATCCGACTCCATTGGGCGGGATTGAGATGTTTACCGCCTACTCTGCCCTGTGCATCGCGGTTATCGCCATGAACCTGATAGCGGGAATCACCGGAGGGATCTCCTGGCAAAGGAACCGGCCATCAGTCGCGTTCTGGTATCTGCTGCGGGCCGCGCAGGTCGCCACCGGCATCTTCGTCGCTTTCGCCTGCGTCACCTACGCGCTTGGGCACCGGGCCAGCGATGAACTCCACTATCTCTACGTGTTCCTGCCGGTCGTAGCTTCGTTCATGGCCGAGCTGATGCGTGGCGCCGCCGCGAGCCAGGAGCTCGGTGACCGGCTCAGCCCGACTGAGCCGAAGACCTCAAGGGAACTCGGGGAGATGTTCGCCGAACTCGAACCGGACCAGCAGGAAGAAATCGGGCTCTCGATCATCCGCCGTGAAACCGCGGTGATGACCCTCGCCTGTGTGGTGATCGCGTTCCTCCTCTGGCGGGCCGTTGAAACCACCGCCGGAATGTTCTGACCCGCCGGCAGCGGGAAGGTCAGACCCGCTGGCAGCGGGATGTTCAGACCAAAGCCCGGATCACCGGCTTCCCGCCGGCAGCGGGATGCTCTGACCCGCCTACAGCGGGAAGGTCGGACCAAAGCCCGGATCACCGGCTTCCCACCGGCCGCGGAATATTCTGACCCGCGCCGGCAGCGGGATGTTCAGGCGAAAGCCCGGATCACCGGCTTTCCGCCGGTGCTGAGATTCCAGATACCGCCAGCTTCGGGATGATGGTTGATCACTTCCGCGAGGACCGCGGCGACATCCAGCCGTGGAACCGTTTCAGAGTCGAGTTGGTCCGCATCCCGGACCAGGCTGATTTGACCTGTGGCCGGTTCGTCAGTTAGCCTGACCGGACGAATGATCAGGTGATCGATTCCACTTGCGAGAAGATCGGCATCCGCCTTGCCCTTGGCCCGCTGATACACCGCGAAGACATCATTACCCGGAAACGCAGGGTCGGCCCGCACGGCGGAAATCATCACGTAACGAGGAGGGCCCTGATCCCGGGAAGCACCAATTCGCTGGGCTGCCTCGCGCAGCCGGACAGCCGCACCGTAGTCAACGCTTTCCTTGCGTTCCACTCCGCTGCCCGGACCGGCACCAGCGGCGAAAACGACGACATCCGACTATTCCAACGCCCGGTCGATCTCCTCGTTAGAGGCCGACTCGAAATCAACCACAACCGCGACTCCTCCCGCCAATTCAACATCAGTGGCCTGGCCAGGATTGCGGATCAGGGAGCGGACAATCGTACCGTCGGCGGCCAGCAGACGGGTAAGAGCGAGAGCGATCTGACCATGTCCACCAACGATTGAAACGAGCATGGGAGAAGCCTAACCCAGCGGGCCGCCCAGCCCGAAAAGGTTGACCGGCCCGACCAACTCCCCGCACCAACCCGAATTCGCCATCCCTGCACCAACCCGGATTCCTCATCCCTGCACCAGCCCGAGTACGTCATCCCCCGCACCAGCCCGAGTACGTCATCCCCCGCGCCAACCCGGATTCGTCATCCCCCGCCTGTGGTGTCACGAGAAAGGTCCGGTTTTCGATACCTAAGGCGTGACACCACCGGTGAGGGAACCTCCCGGGCCACGGAGGTGAAGCTCCACCCCGAGCAGTCGTGCCTGGTGGCGCATGATCTGCTCCAGCTCCCAGGCCATGCGTTCCTCCGTCTGGTAAAGGTCGTAACCGGTTATTCGAATCACTCTCAGACCTCGAGCTTCGAGCTCGACGCTTTTACGTCTGTCACCGAAGAAGCTTGCCGTTCCGCGGTGCGTGCTCAGGGGATCCAGTTCAACCGCAAGACGAAGATGGCGCCAGTAAAAGTCGACCTTGTATGGCTCGAGCCACGCATTGACTTCCGGCATTGGCAGGCTTCGCCGCCGGAGCACCCGAAGAAGATCCCCCTCCGGCTCGGAATCGGCATCCGCGAAGGCCGGATGGAAGAAATCCATTTCGGAGCGGAGCCGGCCAACACCCCTATAGCCGTTTGCTTGCTCGACTATCTCTCTAAGGCTCTTCCAGCAAAGAACCCGTTGCCTCTCGCCCTGGGCAAGTGCTTTCCCGATCTGAGACTCAGACGAAACTGCGGAGAATTCGAGTAAGGCCCGTTCCATCGTCACCACCCGGATTCCTTCGAGATCGGTGATCTGTCGGTCGGGCAGTGACCTCGCCTGATGGCTCTGGACCCTGAATCCGAACTCGCTGCTCACCTTGATCGGAGATCCGTCAATACGCCCGGGTCCCCCGGACTTTGTTACATGGACCGGAAGCCGGTCATGTACGAGACCATGAAGGGCGAGGGCTGTCCCGTGTGTGACGACGCAACCCGGCCCTCCCGCAAGCATTGCCGCTCTCGCCCGGCCACGACAATCGAGACGGGTTCCGGGCAGAGCGAAGACACCGCGTAGAACCGGTACCAGCAGCCCCGATTGGGTACGTCGTTTGACGGCTTGCCTGGATAGTCCGATCCTCGCGAGTTCGTCGCCGGAGACGACCCCATGGCCGGCGGCCACGACCCTTCTCAATTGCCCGTTCACCCGAGCCGATTTCGACACCGGCCTGTCTGTCATCCCCCAAGAATCGGGAAAAATAGCTCACATGTGGCTCTATAGGTGCCAAATATGTGCACCGAAGCACCCCAGAAGTGGTCGGACGCTGGCTATTCACCTGCCGGCCCTCGCCCGCGAGCCGCAAGGTCTCATCCTCAGCAGAATGGTGTCACGAGAAATGCCCGGTTTCCAATACCTAAGTCGTGACACCGGAGGGTGAGGTGGTTCCGCGCAGGGTGAGGTGGTTCCGCGCAGGGTGAGGTGGTTCCGCGGAGGGTGAGGTGGTTCCGCGGAGGGTGGCTGGTTCCTCCCTGGGTGGGGCTGGTTCGGACTGGATGGCCGTCAGGAAGGGAGTCTGACCTGGCCTTTCACGACCACGTGAACCTGACCGGAAACCCGGGGGCGGCCAGAATCCATGCGGGCCTCGATCAGGCTGGGGCGGCCCATCTCTATCCCCTGGCGAACCCGGATCCGGTCCACATCGAGGATGTCCTGGAGATAGGCGACCAGCGGCCCTGCGGCGGACCCGGTTGCCGGATCTTCAAAATCACCGAGGTCGAGGGCAAAGCAGCGGGAACGGGCCGTGCGGGTCGGGACATCGAAAACGAACGGATAGACGTTCAGGTCGATGCCGAGACCCAGCTCGTCAAGTGCGGCGGCATCTCCGCGGCAGGCGGCCAGGCCCTCAACGTCCCGAACCGGTATCAGCAGGGCCGGCAGACCGGTCGAAACAAGCTGGGCCGAATACCGGCTATCGATCATCTCCTCTTCGATACCGAGCACAGCGGCAACCTCCGCGGTCGGGATCACTTCACCGAACTCGGCCCGCTCCTGAAGGACCGAGGCCTTCCAGACACCATTCCCGGAGCGATCACCCAGTCTTTTCACGTCAACCGGCTGAAGTCCGACCCCGGTCTCCTGGGTGAAGGTGCCCTCGTCCGAATCCCGTTCGATCGCTACTGCGACCGCCGTGCCCAGCGAAGGATGGCCGGCGAAGGGAATCTCCCCGCTTATCGTCCAGATCCGGTTGCGGTAGTCGGCAGCTACGGAGCCCGCCGGGTGGCCGGAATCCGCCGGGTCGGCCGGGGCCACCGGGGCCGCCGGAGACTGGACGAAAGTCGTCTCCGAAAGACCTGCCTCCCGCGCGAAGGCGAGCATCGTTTCGTCATCCAGGCTGTCTGCGTCGAGTACGACCGCGAGAGGGTTCCCAGACAAAGGAGCCTCGCCGAAAACGTCCAGCCAGAAGAAACGGTGGGCGCCGATCAGAATTCCCCGGCTCCTGGGTCCGCTTCCGCGTCTAGCCTGCGGAACAGTCCACCGTGGTAGATGAGTGGTTCACCGGGCTCGTCGTCCGCTTCGACTTCAAGAACTTCACCGGTGACGATCACATGGTCACCGCCGGGAATGATTTCAGCCACATCGCAGACAACCCGGGCCAGGCTGCCCTCGATGATTGGCACGCCGAGGCGGTCGCGCCACCGGACCGATCCCCACTTTTCCTCCTGCTCCGCCTTGGTAGCAAAGAGCTCGGCCGACGCCCGTTGACCTTCACCGAGCACCGAAATCCCGAAACGTCCCGCCTCGCGAACTACTTCAAGTGAACGTGAGCCGAGGTCAAGACAGACCAGCATCATCATCGGTTCCAGGGAAAGAGAACAGACCGCAGAGGCGGTCGCGCCGGCCGGGCCTGCATCCTGGAAAGCCGACACCACAGTCACTCCGGTAGGCAGCAGGCCAACCGTCTGCCTGAACTCGTTTCGATCTGGAGCAGCCATCTGTACCCCGCAGACACTATGAGATGGGGACTGTCTCCAGCCGCTTCTGGCCGGGATGAATCATCCGGCAACCGGCGCTAGGCTGGTGTCGCAGCGGCAACCATGTGTAGAGGGGGAGTACGAGATGGGTCCTGCAGGGCATGCATCGTTCAAGAGGGTCTGGGTGCCAGGTTCCCTGTCTGTTCTGATCCTGTTTTTCCTTTTCGGGCTGGTCGCTACTTCCGCCTCCGCGGTTTCTTTCAACCCGGCAACGAACTTCGCGCTCGGTGACAGTCCCAGGCAGGTACGGATAGGAGATTTCAATGGTGATGGCAAGGCCGATCTGGCGATTGCTGCTTACAACACCAACAGCGTTGCCATTCTCCTCGGGACCGGAAACGGCAACTTCCCGACGGTCGCCAGCTTCCCGGTGGGATCGCTCCCCTACGACCTTGTGGCACGAAACCTGAACGGCGACAGCTTCACAGACCTCGCCGTCTCCAACTCGGGTTCCAACAATGTCTCGGTGCTGCTCGGCAACGGGGCCGGCTCGTTCGGGACGGCAACCAACTTCACGGTCGGGACCAGCCCCTCGGCAATTGCGGCGGGCTACCTGAACGCCGACAGCTACATTGACATCGCCACGGCTAACAACGGCTCCGATGACGCTTCGGTTCTGCTCGGAACCGGAACCGGTTCCTTCGGAGCAGCGACCGGCTTCTCGATGGGTACCCAACCCAGAGGCATCGCGATCGGTTACCTGAATGGCAACAGTTTCGCTGACCTGGTCGTCGCAAACGGAGTCTCGAACAATGTTTCAGTCCGGCTCGGGACCGGGGCAGGCTCTTTCGGGCTTCCGGGCAATCACGCGACCGGCACAGCTCCCTGGAGACTCGCCAGCGGTGACCTCAATGGCGATGGGTTTGCCGACCTCGCGGTCGCGAATACCGGCTCAAGCACCGTCTCGGTTCTGCTGGGGAACGGAGTGGGATCGTTCACGCCAGCAACCAACTTCCCGACCGGGTTGAGTCCCGCCTCTGTGGTGATCGAAGACCTGAACGCTGACGGGATCCCTGACCTCGCCACTTCGAATTACAGCTCGGGTGATGTCTCGGTGCTGATCGGAGACGGACTCGGATCGTTCGGTACTGCCACCAATTTCCCGGCCGGTTTCGTTCCCCTGTCATTGGCAAGCGGGGACCTGAACCGGGATGGGTTCTCGGACCTGGCTGTAGTCAATGCCAGCTCCAACGACGTCTCGATTCTGCTGAACGCGGGCCCGAACCCCTCTCCCACGCCCGCGAACCTCACTTACGCCGAACAGGCGCTCGACACGATGAGTCCGCCCCAGACTGTGACCATCGACAACCCGTCGGCCGGCTACCCCCTTGACGTTTCCGGGGTAGTAGTCAGGGGTTCCGATCCGGACGACTTCATCGCTACATACGACGACTGCTCGGACGGTCCGGTGCCGTCGGGCGGCAGCTGCCAGGTCCGGGTTCGCTTTGCACCATCCATATCTGGTGCCAGAAGCGCGGATCTCGAAGTCCGGTTCGAAGGCTTGAACTCGCCACTCACGGTGCCACTCGCGGGAACCGGCGGTGCGCTCCCGACCGGTCCGACTGGTGAAGCCGGCCCTACCGGTGAAGCCGGCCCGACTGGTGAAGCCGGCCCTACCGGTGAAGCCGGTCCGACCGGAGGAGTCGGCCCGACTGGTATGACAAGCGCAACCGGGTCGACTGGTCCGTCTGGACCAACCGGACCAGCCGGCAGCACGGGCAACACGGGTCCGCAAGGGGTCGCCGGTCGAGACGCACAGGTGCGCTGCAAAGTCAAAAAGAAAAAGAAGGCCCGCAAAGTCAAAGTCAAATGCAAGGTGAAGCTGGTCGCCTCGACAGCCACCGCAACGAGATGGACCCTCACAAGCCGCGGCAAGAGAATCGCGACCGGACGAACCCGCGCCAGAAACGGCCTGGCAGTGCTCCCGGCCTTCCGGGCGCTCCGGCCAGGCCTCTACGTCCTGAAGGTAGGCGACCAGTTCACCATCTTCAGAATCGCCGGTCGGAAAGCCTGAAAGAGCCGACGGACCACCCCCTCCACAGGCGTGAATTCGGCCACCTGGCGATGCCCGCACACATCCGGGGCAGTCATCTTCCGGCCGCAGACAATATGATGCCCACGCTGTGCGCGCCGTAGCCATCACAACACTTGCCATTGCCGCCGCCTTCTCCCTGTCCGCATGCGGATTTGGTGAAGAGGGAATCACGGTTTCCAACGACTCCCCGGATTACGAGGGAGCCCAGCTTTTCGCTGCGAACTGTGCCGGCTGCCACACCCTGACCCCGGCCGGAGCACTCGGCACGGGCAACCGCGGGACCCGCGTCCAGGGGCCGAACCTCGACGAGAGGTCCGAAACCTATGAGTCCGCGCTCCACGCCATCCAGAATGGTGGCTTCTCCGGTGCCATCATGCCGCAGAACATCGTGGTCGGTGTCGAAGCCGAGAAGGTTGCCCGGTTCGTCGCCGAATACGCCGGTGCCGAGGCCGGCGAGGCCGGAGCCGAGGAATACTCGGACGAAGCGGACGCTTCCGTACCTGAAGACGCGAAGCCCGCTACTGGCACCCACGGCGAGTAGTCGGCGGCGGGGGCCGTGCTCGACCTCAAACTGATCCGCTCCGAACCCGAGCGGATCAAGGCTCCTCTTGCCCGGCGCGGCGCCGCCGGGCAGGTCGATGAACTGCTTGAACTTGACGGCAAGCGCCGCGAGCTACTCCCCTCAATCGAGGGGATTCGAAGTGAGCGCAAGGTCGAATCGGAGAAGATCGGCGCCCTGAAGAAAGCTGGCGAAGATGCAACCGCCCAGATGGAAGAAGTTCGCAAGCTGAAGTCCCGGCTCGAGCAGATGGAAGGTGAACTTGAATCGGTAGAAACGAGACTGAATGAAGTCGCCGCCGGTCTGCCGAACCTGCCCGACCCGGGCAGCCCCGATGGTTACACCGATGAGGATGCCGAGCTGATCCGCGAGGTCGGGGTGCCACCCGAGTTCGATTTCGAGCCGAAGGATCACGTCGAACTCGCCGGTGACCGGATCGAGCTCGAAGCGGCCGCCAGGGTCTCCGGGGCACGCTTTGCCTATCTCAAGGGTGACCTGGTCATGCTGGAGTTCGCGCTGGTTCGCTGGGCCCTTGAAACCCTGCGGGAGCAAGGTCACGAGCCGGTGGTGCCACCGATCCTGGTTCGGGAAGAGGCGCTGTTCGGAACCGGCTTCCTGCCCGGTGATCGCGACCAGATCTACGAACTGGAGAAGGATGAGCTATTCCTCGCCGGCACCTCCGAGGTCCCGCTTGCGGGACTGCATGCCGACCAGATTCTCGACGCCGACCAGCTACCGATCCGCTACGCCGGCTTCTCCAGCTGCTTTCGCCGTGAAGCAGGTGCGGCAGGCAGAGACACTCACGGGATTTTCCGGGTCCACCAGTTC
>JAGQUU010000145.1 GCA_020438345.1 Solirubrobacterales bacterium
GTCAGAGAGCACGGCAGGGTGGATTCCCCGTGCAAGTTCGCGCAGTTCGGCAAGGGTCTGTTCGAGTTCGGCACTCGCTCCGTCGAGGATCTCGATCGCTTCCCGCGGATCGCTGTCAACCCGCGACCTGGCCATCTGAAGTTTCAGGGCCAGCGAAACCAGATTTTGCTGGGCGCCGTCATGAAGGTTCCTCTCGATCTCCCGTCTGGCAGCATCGCCGGCCTCGACGATCCGGGTTCGCGATGCCCGCAGCTCGGCCACCTTCGCCCGGACTTCCGCCTCAAGACGGGCGTTCTCGAAGGCCAACGCGGCTCCGCGACTGACCGCTTCGATCTTCTCCGGCTCCTCAAGCAGGGCACCATCGTGGACGATCAGTGCCACTTTGCGGCCTTCCATCGAGACAACACTGGTCGCGCGTCCCGAGTCGGTGTCCGGCTCGGATGTCGGCAGGCCGCGGGCGTCTACGTACTGCCTGGTCGCGGGCAGCCAGAAGATCAACTCGACCGACGGGTCGCCGAGTGCCACCGCGACAGCTTCCTGCATCTTTACCGGGTCGGATTCATGGGCGACCCGCTCCAGCATGCGACCGAGTGCCTGCCCCCGGACCAGTTTGCTGCGAGCCAGCCCGACCAGGAAGGCGAACGGGAGGACTGCCGCGTTCAGCGTGGAGATGGCCCCGGCGACATCCTCTGCCCGGTCGAGCCCAGCGATCGAAAAGACCGACGCCATGCCGAGCAAGGCCAGCAGGGTGGTCGATGTCCAGAGCACCGGGCCGATCAGGCGCCGCATCGGGGGGGAGGCGAGTGAGTACTTGGTGGTGAAGCTGTGGATCAGCGCGAGGACGAGGACGATCGCGATCGCATTGGTGATGATGAACAAAACAGTGACCGTGGTCGGGGAGTCGGCAAGCAGCAGGAGGTTCTGCGGTGCGCGGTCGAATCCGAATTGCGACGGCTTGCCGAAGAAGGTGGCCAGCAGGACCAGTGAAAGCGCGACCACAACAAGCTGGAGGACCCGCCGGTCAGTCCGGGATTCGATCCTGCCCGTCGGGAACCTGACCAGCGTCTGGACCAAAGCAAAGGGAAACACACTTGCAACGACCAGGCCGAAGGTAAATACGAGCGAGGAGTTGGCGTAGACCAGAACCTGGGCCATCCAGGCGAAGCTGGTCAAGACCATCCACTTGCCAAATGCGTTGTCGGGCCGGCGCCAGCAGGCGAAAATTCCGACCCCGAGCCAGGACCAGCCGGTGAAAACACGAAGGACAATGTCGATCGCCGGCTGATTCAGCTCCTGGTTGGAAAGCGCGACCATGACCGCGCCGCCGGCCCCGGCGAAAAAACCGGCAACTGCGAGCCAGAACAGCCGGAGTCGAAGATTCGAAGCGCCGCCCATGGCTTGATTCTGACTCATGAGGAGAACCTGGTTGGTGTGGACAGCACCCGAATGAGCAGGTTCAAGGTGCGGTTCCCCACACCCGTAGGGGGCAGTTGCCCCGATCGGAAGACACCAGCCAGCTTCATTTCCGGTCAGGTCACGGGAAGTCAGCCTTTGTTCATGAATTCCAGTCGAAATATCGCTGCCCGGGCCGGAAGGTGGAGTGCAACCCATCGCAAGATCGCGATATGGGGTTGGCTCGCCTTCGTGGTTGCCCTCGTCGTCCTCGGAGGAATGACCGGATCCAGATCCCTGACCGATGCGGAAGACGGGGTTGGTGAATCGGGCCGGGCCGAGGTTGTCGAGTCTGCGAACTTCCCGGAGGCCGCCAGCGAGTCGGTGCTGGTTCAGGCCCCGGCCGGCACTACCAACGCCGATCCCGGCTTCCGGGAAGCGGTTTCCGGGCTGGTCCGCGACCTGCGGTCGACTGCGTTCGTTTCGAATGTCGAGAGTCCGTTCGCGCCAGGCAATCAGGCACAACTCTCGGACGATGGCGTTTCGGCCCTGGTTTCTTTCCGGCTCAACGGAAATGACGAAGAACTTGGCAGCCGGCTTGGCCCTGTGGAAGCAGCAGTCGGTCAGGCGCGCACTGTCGCGCCGGACTTTCAGTTTTCCCAGGTCGGGGATGCGTCGACATCGGATCAGGTCGAGCAGGCATTCTCGGATGACTTCAAGAAGGCCGAGATGACTTCATTGCCGGTCACGCTGCTGATCTTGATCCTTGCCTTTGGCGCGCTGATAGCGGCCGGGGTTCCACTCGTGCTTGGTCTGACCGCAGTCGGAGGGGCGATCGGGCTGACCGCGCTGGTCAGTCACATCACCCCGATGTCGGACGGCGCGAACTCGGTGATCCTGCTGATCGGTCTGGCCGTTGGAGTTGACTATTCGCTCTTCTATCTGCGGCGCGAACGCGAGGAGAGAGCGGCTGGCCGATCCGAACGGGCGGCGCTGGAAGTCGCCGCTGCGACCTCGGGCCGGGCAGTGATCATTTCCGGAATCA
>JAGQUU010000146.1 GCA_020438345.1 Solirubrobacterales bacterium
CAAAGCTCCCTCCGCTCCGCCACCGAATACTCCCGACGCCCTCTTCGCATCCCGATCCTTTCAACACGTTGCCAACACGAACACTGTTGCGCTCACGCATTGAATTCACCGCGGCCTTCTTCGCGGCCGACCAGTGAGCGAGAAGTTCCGGCTGGTTGAGGCGGAGAAGGCCTTCGAGACCCCGGTGAAGGTGAGTTGCGAGCTGCTCGGTGTTTCCCGGTCGGGCTATTACGACTGGGAAAGACGGGTGCCTTGCCAACGTGAGTTGGAGGATGCCTGGATCACGGAGAAGATCAAGGAGATTCACCGGGAAAATCGTGGGGTCTATGGGGCGCCAAGGATTCATGCGGAGCTCCGGATGGCTTATGGAATCCGGGTTGGGAAGAAACGCGTTGCCCGGCTCATGAAACAAGCCGGGATCAGTGGTTTGATGTTGAAACGGCGAGGCAAACAGATCATCAGGGTGCCTGGGGTCAGGGTCGCCGATGACCTGTTGCTGCGTGACTTCACGGCTTCGGAGCCGAACTCGAAGTGGGTTGCGGATATCACCCAGATCTCAACCCGCCAGGGTTGGGTTTATCTTGCCGCCGTTCAGGATCTGTTCTCTCGCCGGATCGTTGGGTGGTCGATGGCCGACCACATGCGTGCCGAGCTCGTGACGGACGCTTTGGAGATGGCGATCAGGCGAAGACGCCCCGAGCCTGGGTTGATTCACCATTCCGATCAGGGATCTCAATACGTCAGCCTGGCTTTCGGGCAGAAAGCCCGCGAACACGGAATCGCGAGATCGATGGGCAACATCGGGACCGCCTACGACAACTCGGTCGCAGAGACTTTCTTCGCCACACTCAAGAAGGAACTGATCTACCGACGCAGGTGGCCCGAGAAACAGGAACTCCGAACCGAGATCTTCGATTACATCGAAGGGTTCTACAACCGCAAACGAAGACACTCCCGGCTCGGCTGGCTCTCACCCGCCGAGTTTGAGGGGGAGGAATTCCTCCCCCTCAAAAACACCTATCCGATAGCTTCACCCTGAAAGACAAACCGTGCCCAGACTAACGGGTCAGTTCCATGGCTAGTTTGCAGGGACTTTATGCTGCGCCCGAATGGGGTCATTTGCCATTTAAGTGCCTGGACATGCGCCGATATGTCGGGATTGCAGGCACTACCGGCCTTTAGTGCCTCAGATCGTCGGGTTGTTGGCCTTTGGTTTGAGTCGTCGGCGCCCAGCGGCGTGGCCGCCGAGTCAGGCTGGCAGCGTCGCCCGGATGATCGCCGAGGCCGCGCAGTCGTGGACGCGGTGGGTCTCTTCGATCTGGATCTCCTCGAAGCCGGCGTCGGTTAGGTGCCGCTCGAACTCGTCGCGGGTCAAGGCACCGGCGATGCATCCGGTCCAAGCCTGCATGTCTTCTCGGGTGGCGTCGTCCATGTTGGGGTCGGCGATCACGTCGGAGACCGCGAACTTCCCTCCGGGTCGAATGACTCGGGCTGCTTCGCGGAGCACTTTCGGCTTGTCACCGGAGAGGTTGATTACGCAGTTGGAGATCACCACGTCGACTGAGTTGTCAGGGAGGGGGATGTTCTCGATCTCACCGCGGAGGAACTCCACGTTCTCGACCCCGGCCTCCTGTTTGTTTCGCCGGGCGAGGTCGAGCATTTGGTCGGTCATATCGAGCCCGTAGGCCTTGCCGGTCGGACCGACCCGGCGGGCGGAGAGGAGAACGTCGATCCCGCCGCCCGATCCGAGGTCAAGCACGACCTGTCCCTCGGCGAGGTCAGCTACGGCGGTTGGGGTGCCGCAGCCGAGCGAGGCGAGTTGCGCTGCCTCCGGTAGAGCGTCGCGGTCTGAGTCCTCGTAGAGGTTGGACCCGAAGACGGCTCGTTGCTCGGGTGTGATTACTGCAGCGTTGGCGCAGCAGGAAGCTCCGTCTGATCCGGCGTCGATGGCCGCGGCCGCGTAGCGCTCGCGCACGACCTCGCGAATCTCAGTGGTGCTGGCTTGCTTGTCTTTGCCGGCGGAGCATCCGCAACCCGGTCCTTCGCCGCAGCATTCGGATTTGGCTTCGGGCTCGCAGCAGGTCTCTTGGACCGCCGGTTCGCAGCAGTCTGACTTGGTTTCTAGGTCAGCCACGCGCTCAGTTCCTCTAGTTCTTCGGAGTTGACGTAGTAGTAGGCCCAGAGTCCCTGCCGCTCGGAGTCCACGATTTCCGCGTCACGCAGCTTCTTGAGGTGATGCGAGAGGGTGGATTGGCTCACGTCGAAGAGCGGCACCAGCTCGCAGACGCAGACCTTCCCGGCGTGCTTGCGGAGCACATCGACCAAAGTGAGGCGGATCGGGTCGCCGAGTGCCTTGGCGATCTTCGCCATGCGCTCCGCATGGGCGCGCTCGACGTCCGGGTAGACGACCGGCTCGCAACAGGGCTGGCCGTTGGAACTCTTCTGCTTCGGGGTGAGGGTCAGTTCAGGGTTCATCGAAATCCATCAAATCAATTCCATTGATATTTGTCAATGGATACGATGGTTGTCAATGGAACCGATGGAAGCTGAAAAATGAGCCGAGTCCTCTTTGTCTGCCTGCAGAATGCGGGTCGCTCGCAGATCAGCCGGGCGCTTTTCGACCGAGCCGCCACCGATCGGCACCAAGCGCGCTCGGCCGGCACTACCCCGGCCGATGCAGTTCATCCCGAGGTGATCGAGGTGATGGGCGAGGTCGGGATCGACCTAAGCGAAGAGCACCCGAGCGAGCTGACCCGCGATCTCGCGGAGTGGGCCGATGTGGTGGTGACGATGGGATGCGGCGATGCCTGCCCCTACATTCCCGGCAAGCGCTACATCGACTGGCAACTCGAAGACCCAGCCGGCCAACCGCTCGATCAGGTCCGCCGCATCCGCGACGAGATCGAGGAGCGAATCAACGGACTGCTCGCCGAGCTAGACCGAGAGGCTTGAGCCGTGACGCGCCTCAGCACCCTGGACCGTTACCTGCCGCTCTGGATCGCTCTCGCGATGGCCGGCGGACTCGCGCTCGGCTCACTCCTTCCCGGGATCGAATCCGGGCTTGACTCGCTTCGCATCGGCACGATCTCGCTGCCTATCGCGCTCGGACTGATCCTGATGATGTACCCGGTCCTCGCCAAGGTCAGGTACGAGGAGCTGGGCCACCTCGGAGGG
Source organism: Solirubrobacterales bacterium (assembly GCA_020438345.1). Classification (GTDB taxonomy): domain Bacteria; phylum Actinomycetota; class Thermoleophilia; order Solirubrobacterales; family 70-9; genus 67-14. The sequence goes on from JAGQUU010000146.1 coordinate 3,175, forward strand.
GAACGGCGCCTGATGGTCAGCTCCCTGATCCTCAACTGGATCATCGGGCCGCTCTTGATGTTCGCGTTGGCGTGGATCTTCCTCGCCGACCAACCCGAGTTCCGCACCGGCCTAATCATCGTCGGGCTCGCCCGCTGCATCGCAATGGTCCTCATATGGAGCGATCTCGCCTGCGCCGACCGCGAAGCAACCGCCCTGCTCGTCGCGATCAACTCCCTCTTTCAGATCGTCGCCTACAGCATGGTCGGATGGTTCTACCTCACCGCCCTTCCCGACCTGCTCGGCCTCGAAAGCCAAGGCTTCCACGTGTCGATCTGGGAGATCGCCCGCACCACCCTGATCTTCCTCGGCCTCCCACTACTCGCCGGATACGTCACCAGACTGATCGGCATACGCCGCCGCGGAGCCGACTGGTACGAGACGCGCTTCCTCCCGCGGATCGGGCCGTTTGCGCTCTACGGGTTGCTGTTCACCATCGTCTTGCTGTTCGCGATCCAGGGCGAAGCGATCACCAACCAACCGCTCGATGTGGTTAGGATCGCCCTGCCGCTGCTGGTCTATTTCGCGCTGATG
>JAGQUU010000147.1 GCA_020438345.1 Solirubrobacterales bacterium
ACCCAGACATTGCTCATCGAAACCGCAGCGGGCGACTCTTTGAGATCCACGTCCTGCTCCGGCGCATTCCGATTCTCTGTCTGTTTACCCAGCATCTCCCGAATGCGGTCCCTGAGCTCACCCGCTGCCTTGTCGGTGTAGGTGATGGCGAGGATCTGCCGGGGTTCGAGACCGCGGTTTTTCACCAGTTCGCCGTAGCGGGCGACCATCGTGGTGGTCTTGCCGGTACCGGCGCCGGCGAGAACAAGGATCTCCTCTTCGCTACTTGAAATGACCTTCGCCTGGTCGGGATTCGGCGGAAAATCCCCCATCAGTACGTGCCTGACGCTTCGCTTGTGCCAATCGCGCGTTCCCGCACTATCGGCGAATCCAGGTGGTCAGGGCAACTCCCGGGTTCGTGTTCGAGACAACCCTCGGAGATCCCCTCTGCCGCACGGTTCGCAAACTCGACACCCTGCTCGATGAACGCTTCTATGCTTTCGACCCGGTCACCGCTGACGATCCCGCGTGAAGACAGGTCAACTTCGACCGGGTCGCCACTCTTGTCCTCGGCGTCGTGCTCGCATTCGAAAGCACCTCGTGACTTCTCGAAGGCAAGCCGGACTGGCTGGTAGATGCCCGCGACCGGCGTGATCACCCCAAGGCCCAGCTCCTCACCCAGATTCGCTATTGCCCTCATGTAGAGCTGAATCTGCAGCTTTCGCTTTGTGGCGACCTTGTCCTTGCCGTAATCCGAATTGACCGCGCCAGTCTTGTAATCGATGACCAGAGCTTTGCGGGCGGTGCCCTGGGGGGCATCCTGGCCACTCAGGTCAATCCGGTCCACCTTCCCCTTCAGGGACCAGCCTCCCATCGGGACGGCCTCGATAGTTGCATCCCGGGTGCCGAACTTCGCTTCCAGCAGCGCGGGGGTGAAGAATGCCTCCGTGAAGGACTGGCGCTTCAGGAAAAGCTCGATCTGTCGGGTCGCCATCCATCGGGCGGAGGAATGGGAGAGGGAGTTGGTATGGAGCCTGATCTGCCTTTCTGAGGCTTTTTCCTTCACGAGCTCAGGGACAAGGTCGATCCATCCGGACGGTATCGACCCGCCTTGAGGCATCTTGTGGTCCTCGATGCCGCCCTCGAACAATGCTTCCAGCACACGATGGACGAGGTTGCCGAAAGCGAAGTAATCCGGTTCTGGGCCGAAGTTCAACGGGTTGAGCTGTCTTTCTACGAACCACCTGTACTCACAGCGCGAGTACGCTTCGAGGTCGGTCGCGCCGTAGACGGGCTGGTTGGCCCAGCGTTCAAGGATGAAATCGGAAGTCAGGTTCCCGAAACCCCGGTTCGTTTCCCTGGCCCGCTGGCCGGCTTCGATCCGTTGATCGATTCTGGCCGCCACTTCGGGGTCGATTCCGGGTATTGCGGCTCCCGCGGCAGGGCGGCCCCGAAGGCTGCGCGCAAGTTCCGTTTCTGTTGGCGCCGCTGAAGGGTTGAAAACCGAGTCGCTTCCCAGGCGACCGCCGCGGCGCACAACCGGCCCGTCCTGATCGGCGACAAATAACTCTTCGGCAGCCTTGACCAGCGGCGAGGGATGCTCGGGCGATCCGGTCTCATCCGAGATGCGACAGGAGAGGCATAGTCCACGGGTTGGAACGGTCAGACAGGAATAGAAGAGATAGCGCTGCTGATCCTCGGGGTCGCGGCGGGCACTCAGGCCGAGGCTGTCGAGATCATCCCTGGAGAGGAAGGGGCCGACCCGATCGGTGTCGGTGAACGACGCCTCCTGCAGGCCGGCGTAGAAAAGATGTTTGAAGCGCTTGGCTCTGAGGCTGTAGGGACTGGCGATCCTGACTGTGCCCTGGTCGGGGACGGCCCAGACTTTGACCAGTCCCATTGCGATCGCGTCGGCAATCGACTGTGGTCGATTCTCCGGTGTTTCGATTCCCTGGATCTCACCGCAGGCGGCGGCGATCGCTTCCGCAGTTCTCACCTCGATCAGGGTTTCGCTGGTCGGCACCGGGTCGGGGTCGCTATCGAGTATTGCGGCCGCGATCCTGCGAGCAACGGCCGGGACAATCTCACAGGCATCTTCTCCCTGGACAAGCCGGTCCAGGCCTGGGGAGCGGATCTCAGTGACGTCTTCAGGCGAGATGCCGGCAGCCTGGGCCGCGGCCACGGCATCGGCCGAGGTCAATACTTCGTTGACCTTGCAATGGAGCTCGAGCAGGTCGATGACGGCCGGATCCGGGCCACCCGGAGCCCTGAGCAAGGCAATCAGATTTTCAGCGGTGCCGGACTTGCCAGCCGCTGCAAGCAACTGGAGAATGGCCTTTCCAACCACGGTAGCGTTGGCTGGCGTCTCGGCCTCCAGGGAAACCGGGATACCGAACTCGCGCAAGGCGTCCCGGATCAGGGTGCCGTTCTGTGCGGGAGCTTCAACTGCGATTGCGATGTCACCTGGCTCCAACGGTTCGGCTTCGCTGTCGCCCGCCAACAGGCGGGCGATTTCTCCACCGATCGCTTCGGCTTCATTCCGGGCGCCGGCTGACCTCAACGTAAGAAAAGCACCCCGATCCTCTTCGGCGTCAATCGTTCCCTGGCTGCCGGGGCGAAGGAACTCGCGCTGCATCTTCAAGAGGACGGGCGCATGAGGTAGAGACTCCGGCCTTTCGGTCTCGATTGATTTGATTTCGCTCACAGGCCCCAGGTTCTCCAACTCCAGGACCAGCCGGGCGGTCAATTTCATCGCGGGGTTGTTCAGCTCAAAAGCGACCGCTACCGTCACATCCGCCCCGCAAGTGAATGCCAGTCGGCGCACCATCTCCAGCTGTTGTCCGGTCATCTCGTCGAAGCCCGCGAACATCACTGGCCGATTCCCCCAGCCGGCGGTCACCGCTCTCAAGGCTGCTCTCGCAAGTCCGGCAGCATCGGTCTGATGCAACTTGTTCAAACCGTCGAGGTAGCTGCGATAGACCAGGGCGTACTTTCCGAGGTGGCGGAGCGCGGGCGTGTTTACACGCTCGCCAATCGTCTCTGGATCCCTGCCGTCGGCCTGGAATCCGTCCACCAGATCCAGAACCGCACGAACCAGTCCGGGTTTGTCGGGCAGCAGCTTCGCCAGCTCACTGGCTTCGGATCCGATCGCTGTGCGGATCAGGCTGAGCCGCGACAGTTCAGAAGCCAATTGCGGTCGGGGTTCGTCGGCGCTGCGCAGAACCTCACCGTAGAGATCCCGGAAATGCACGATCTGCCCGCCGAGCATGGCGCCTGTCTCTCGGGTAAGCCGTCTTTCCCATTCGAAAATGTCATCGACCCCCGGTACGACCAGTACCGGACGCAGATGCATCTGCCGGCGGTAGAGCCGTTCCAGCTCGTCGGTGCGGCCGGAGTTCGGAGGGCCTTTGATGATGGTCAGGGGCACGGGTCAACTCTATGGTCGGCGGCGGCGGCCGTTTTCTGACTTGTGGTGCTTCACGAGCAGGGTATTTTCCCGCTCCCAATCCGCAAACTGCGGGTTTCTGCAACATTTTTTGCGTCCTGTGCCATCTCTATCTTCACGAGTGACCGATCACCCGACCCGAGGACGGCACTGCATGTCACTTTGTTTTGTTGATCCGGCTGATGCGATTCACGTCATCTCTGAATCCGTTGGCCGTGAAGCTCGCCGCCAGATCCTCGGTGAAGCTCTCCGAGCCTGGGTGGATGAAATCCCCGAAGAGGAGCTGGAGGCGCAGTATGCGCGGGCTCTTGCGGAACTCGACCAGGATGATCTTTCGCTGCTCGCTGCCTGGCACGGCTCGATGGATCTCGGCCAGCCGGTCCCAAACCGGGATTTCCTGATGGGCGCCTTTGGCTCGCTTGGGGAACACCGTCGCGAAGCGCTCAAGCTTGCGGCAGGCTTTCGCGGTGAGGAAGTTCTCGAAGAAGGACTCACCGAGGAGCTTGCGCTGGAAACTGTGGTCGGCTGGCTCTCCCCGGAGCGGTTGCTCGACCTCGCCAACGAAGCCGTCGAGCTGTACGTCTGGGATCGGATCGGCTCCGACAATTAGTCGGCCCGGGCTGGGCTCCGGACCGGATCCGGTCTTCGTGCCGGGACCGACGTGGCCCGAATCCGAAGCAAGGAGAAGAACATGCAAGTCGCCTACCTGCTCTACGACCGCTTCACTGCCCTGGACATAACCGGACCGCATGAGGTCTTCAACTCGGTGCCCGGGGTCGAATCCGTCTTTGTGGGCGAAGTAGCCGGACCGTACCGCAACGAATCCGACACGCTTTCGATCCTCGCGGACAAGTCTCTCGACGAGGTGCCGAACCCGGACATCCTCGTGGTGCCGGGTGGATTCGGCACTCGTTCCCTGCTCGACCATGAACCTTTGCTGTCCTGGATCCGCGCGGTGGACAGGACGACGGTCTGGACCACCTCGGTCTGCACCGGTTCGTTGCTGCTCGCAGCCGCCGGATTGCTGGAAGGCCGGCCGGCAACCACTCACTGGCTGGCCCGGGAAACCCTGGCCGGTCTGGGAGCCCGCCCGGTCGCTGACCGGGTGGTTTTTGACGGAAAATACGTGACCGGTGCGGGGGTTTCCGCCGGAATTGACATGGCTTTGAGCCTCGTAACCGAGATCTACGGTCCGGAACTCGCCCAGGCGGTTCAGCTCGGTATCGAGTACGACCCGCAACCTCCACACGACGCTGGTGCTCCCGAAAAAGCTCCGGCCGAAATCGTCGAAGCGGTCAGTGCTGTCTTCGAATCA
>JAGQUU010000148.1 GCA_020438345.1 Solirubrobacterales bacterium
AAGAGGGCGCCCAGAGCCGCGACACCGAAGGTTCCACCGACCATTCGGAACATCGAGAGCACCCCGGAAGCGACGCCGGCTTTTGTTCGCGGCACCGCATTCATCGCGGCGGTGGACATCGGTGACATGGTCAGGCCGATTCCGGCGCCAAGAATGATGAAGCTCGGCAGGATGTCGTTGAAGGTGGATCCATCCTCGATCGTCGAGAACAGGTAGAGCGAAAGCGTAATCAGCAACATGCCTACGACAATCAGCCAACGGGGACCGATCCGGTCCGCCAGCCGACCGGAAATCGGCGAGAAGACCATGATCACGAGAGTAGTCGGCAGGAACCTCACACCCGCTTCCAGCGCCGAGTAGCCGAGGACGTTCTGCATGTAGAGGGCAAGAAAGAAGAAGACGCCCATCATTGCGAAGGAGATGATGAAGGCGGTGGTCACCGCGCCGATGAAGTTGCGGCTCTTGAACAGACCGAACTCGATGAGCGGAGCTGTGACGCGGTTCTCGGTGAAGACAAAGATGATCAGTGAAATCACTGAAACTGCGATCAGGGCGAGTACCGAGGGCGAATCCCAGCCCCATGAGTTGCCTTCGATCAGAGCGAGGACCAGGGTCGTGAGGCCGACCGTGAGGATCCCCACCCCGAGGTAGTCGACCTTGCGGCCGACTGTAGTGTCGCGTGATTCGCGGACCACAAAGGTGGCCGCCAGGACGGCAAGCACTCCCACCGGCAGGTTTATGTAGAAGATCGCCCGCCAGGAAACATGCTCGACCAGGAATCCGCCGAGCACAGGTCCGATCGCGAGGGCCAGAGCGGAGACCCCGGCCCAGGTCCCGATCGCCTTGCCCCGCTCGTGGGCCGGGAAGGCGTCGGTGATGATCGAGAGCGTGCCGGGCATCATGAATGCGGCGCCGATCCCCTGAAGGACGCGACTTGCAACCAGGGCGAAGTTGCTCGGCGCGAAGCCGGCTGTGGTCGAGGCGATCGTGAAGATGATCACGCCGACAACGAAGGCCTTGCGGCGGCCGAAGATGTCGCCGATTCTGCCGCCCACTGCGAGCAGAACCGCGAAGGAAAGCGTGTAGCCGTTGACGATCCATTCGAGACCGGAAATCGACGTGTCAAGATCCTTCTGGATGGAAGGGAGGGCGACGTTCACCACGGTGTTGTCGAGCATCACCATGAAGAGGGCCAGGCACATCGCGCCCAGCGTCCACCACTTGCGGTTTTCGTCAGTAATCAGATGCTGGTAGCGGCTCATCGTTGCACCGCCCCTTCGAGCTGTTCGTAGATTGACGCGAGGTCTTCCCTCTCGACCAGACCCGAGAGCACCGAGTCCAGCTCCCTGAGTTCATTCGGGCTGAAACTCTCAGCCAGCTTCACGGCACCGATCGCACGGCCCATCAGGGCGGCATTGGTGACCCTGTGGCCCTCATCGGTGAGCGTGATCACGCGCCGGCGGCGATCCTCGGGGTCTTCCTCCCGGGAGACGAGACCCTTGCGAACCAGACTGTCGATCGCCCGGCTCACCGCCGGCATCGAGGCCCCCGTTGACTCGGAGATATCGGCAAGGCAGAAGCTCGCGCGTGTCTCGAAAACCCCAAGTTCCATCATCGCCTTGAATTCAAGAAACGAAAGACCCTGGGCACCGGCTTCGAGGAGAGAGGTTGAAGCGGCCCCGAAGGAGAGCATCCGGCGAAAGAGAGTTCCGAGCTGGAGTGCGACCTGGATCGCTTCCGGGGAAGCGGCGCCGATTACATCCTGCCCGGTGGCAGCAGCCTCGCCGGCCGCAACCCGATCGGTATTGGCGGCGACGGATCCGTCCTCGTCGGCACCCGCCGCCAGGCTTTCGACATCCTCGATTCCAGGTGATCCCGTTTCGGACATGCCGAGGATAGTTTCATTTTCGCAACTATTTGTCAAACGAAAAGGTTGCGTGTGTGAGGCACATCACAGTCAGGCCCTGTTGCCCGCGGGCAGCGGGTCCGGTTCCCGGTGGTCTCCCCGGCTTGCCGGCTCATCGTCACTCGGGGTAGCCGCCGGCTCCGATCCCGATGTCCCTTCGAGTTCAAGCTTCGGCAGCCACTCCAGCCAGCCCGGGAGGTACCAGTTCCACTTGCCGAGCAGCTTCATCGTGGCCGGGACCAGAACCCCTCGGACAATCGTGGCATCGATCAGAATCGCAGCGGCCAGGCCGACACCCATCTGCTTGAACTCGAGCATCGAGAGGGTGGCGAAGATCGAAAACACAGCGACCATCACAATCGCCGCCGAAGTGACCGGGCCAGCGGTCCGGCGCAGGCCATACTCGACCGCTTCGGCAGTGTCCGCCCCGTTCTCATGTGCCTCCCGGATCCGGCTCAGAATGAACACGTGGTAGTCCATCGACAGTCCGAACAGGATCACGAAAAGGAACATCGGCAGCCAGGCAGTGATCCCGCCCATCGACTCGAAGCCGAGCAGGCTTTCAAGATTGCCGTTCTGGAAAATCAAGACGAGCAGACCGTATGCAGCACCGACCGAAAGAAGATTCAGCAGGATCGATGTGAGCGGGATCACGACTGAACGGAAGGTGATCAGCAGCAGGACGAAGGCTGCCAGCAACACGAACGCAAACACTAACGGCGCCCGGTTCTTCATCAATTCGTTGAAGTCGGCCGAGCCCGCGGTCATGCCGTTGACATTGGTTTCGGTACCGGGCACCTGGCCGATGGTCTGTGGGATCACGACCTTCCGCAGCTTCTCCAGAGCCGCGTTCGACATGTCATCGGTCCCCGACCCCGCGAGTGGAATGCCTACGACTTCAACCTTGCCGTTGGGGCTGACTTCGGATGTTACGGGTGCGCCGAACTGATCCGGACCGTCGACAGCTTCCTTCAGAGCAGCGATACCCTGCTGCACCTCGGGCGAGCGAACGTCATCGGACTCAATCACGACCCTGGCCGGCTCGGGGCCGCCGGGAAAGGCAGCGTCGACTTCGTTGTAAGCCTTGATCACCGGCAGGTCCTGTGGCATTGACTCCACCCCGGGCACGACCGTGTGGAGCTGAAACGCCGGAACGGCCAGCAAGACGAGCAACCCGCCGGAGACGATTGCCGAGATGGCCGGCCGACGCAGAACCCCACGGATGAAGCGGGTCCCGAGGCCATCCCGGTTCACCGCGCGTCGACCCCGGAGGCGATGAACGAGCGGCACCCTCCCCTTGTCGACCCGATCACCGAGCCATGCCAGAGTCGCCGGAAGGAAGGTGAGTGAACCGAGCATCGCCACGGCGACAACAAGGATGGTCCCGGTTGCGAAGGAA
>JAGQUU010000149.1 GCA_020438345.1 Solirubrobacterales bacterium
GCGATGTATCTCGGTGGACTCGGAGCATTCGTAGCCGCTCTCACGGTGGCCGCTGGTCTCGTTCGCGGGTGGCATCTTTTTGCCGGTCGCGTCCGGCAGGGACGAAAGGGCGATCTGGAGGCGGCAAAATGGGCCGGCCGTAGAAGCCTTCGCGGCCTTCGCGTAAAACGGCCCGAGTCGGGCCGGTTGACACTGGGCCGGTTCGGTCACTCGTTGATCGCCGCCGAGCCCCGCCATTCCGTCATTGTTGCCGGTCCGACGCAGGCGGGCAAGACCGCCGGCCTGGTCATTCCCGCGATCCTCGAATGGCAGGGCCCGGTCGTCGCGACATCCGTCAAGGGCGATCTTCTCGATGCGACGATCCGGCACCGGGCAAAGCTCGGACCCGTGTTCGTCTTCGACCCAACCGAAGCGACGCCGCACAAGCGAACAAGTGCCACACCGCTTAGAAGCTGCGGGTCCTGGCAGCAGGCCAGGCAAGTAGCGCATTGGCTTACGCAGGCGTCGAGGCCGACGGGTGGGGCTGGTTTGCAGGACGCTAATTTTTGGTACGGGCAGGCCGAGAAGCTGATCGCACCGCTGCTTTTCTCGGCCCGCCAGCAGGGGGTCGCGATCGACCAGGTGGTGAGATGGCTCGACGGCGGCCCGGCACTCCGGATCGAGGTTGAAAGTGGACTGAGCGAGGAGCCGAAGGCTTTGGATGCTTGGAAAGCATGTCAGGGTCGCGAACCGAAACAGCTCTCCTCGATCTACGCGACCGCCGAGCTGATCCTGTCCTGCTTTGCTGATCCGAAGGTTGCGCGGAACTCGGAGCGCGACGACTACAACCCGGCGGCACTGCTCGACGGCGGCATGGCGACCCTCTATCTGGTTGCGCCGCTCCATGAGCAGGAACGGCTCGCCCCGCTGTTCGCGACGATGGTTCAGGAGATCGTTCGGATCGCAACCGAGATCACCGCCGCCACGGGAACCGATGGGGGAGCGGGTGGGCTCGACCCGCCGCTCCTTCTGGCGTTGGACGAGCTTGCGAATATCGCGCCGCTTCCCGACCTCGACAAGATCGCCTCCACCGGAGCCGCAAACGGCATCCAACTTCTCTCCGCGATCCAAGACCTCTCCCAACTCAAAGAACGCTTCGGCCCCAACCGCGCGCAGACGATCGTCAACAACCACCGCGCTCGCGTCTTCGCCTCCGGGCTAGGTGACCCCGAAACCTTGGGCTACGTCCAACGAGTGACCGGGGCCGGCCAGTACGCACAACGCTCGGAAACGGTCGGCGAGGGTCGAGGATCACGAACCGAAGGGGTGCTTTACCGGGATCTCGCCCCCGCGAACGTGGTCCGCGAACAGAAACCGGGGGAGGCGGTGCTGATCTACGGATCGAGGCCACCGGCCCGAATCCGACTGCGGCCCTGGTACAAAGACAAGAGACTGAGCGGCCTGGTCAACAGGCCGCCCGAGGAGGCAACGCATGCCTGATGAGGAAGACGACATCCCGCACGTCGAGTCAGAGTCGGCCACCGGCGATTCGGACGACGATCCGGTTCCTCTGTTTTCGCCCGGGGTCCGCGAGGAGGAGGAAACCGAGCTGCTGGAAAAGTGGGCGACGGCCTCCGAGGATGAACAGATCGCCCAGCTCACCGATCGACCCGAGTGGTCCCGGAAGGCCATGATCGGCGGAGCCGCCGTGGTCGCCGCTGCGGCGATCGTCTTCGCGACCACGAACCTCACCGGCGGCGGCCCGTCGAGCCAATCGCGCCCAAACACCGAGGTCAAACAGCAAGCCACGTTCGCCGCCGAGCTTGCCGAGCAACGACGCGCCAATCGCAAGGCGGCTTTGCTCAAACGCGCGAAAGCCCGTCAAAAGCAACGCCGACTCGCGAAACAAAGGGCAAGACAGCGAGCCAGACAAGCCCAGCAGGAAGCCACCTCAGAGCCAGCCGTCGAGATACCGGTTCAGACAGAAGAACCGTCAGCTCCACCACCTACGCCACCTACATCTCCTCCGGTTTCACCACCACCGCCTGCACCTGATCCGGCTCCGGCTGCTCCGGCCCCGGCGACGCCGGGACAGGCGGTCGACGCTTTCGGTCCCGGTCCCTGAGCAAAGAAACATTACGGCCCGGGCGTTCGTGTCCCTGATGGACATGAACTGCCAGTCAATTAGTCGCATTTCCCAGGTTGTTCGGGGTATGTTGATAGTTGGAGCGAGCCGTTTCATTTCGGCCCGAGGCAGTGCCAGCCAAATGGGCAACCGGCCCTTGAGCAAGGAGCGAACGTGGCACATATCCGAGGGATCTCGAGATTCCGTATTTCCGTGGCTTTGAGTCTCCTGGCGGCCTTGTCGGTCGTGGCTCTAGCGATACCTGCGAGTTCCGGTGCGTCCGGTGCTTATCCGGTAAGGCTTTGTTCACCGGAGACCTATCGGTCAGATGGCACCGGGGGAACCTTCGGGACGGGCAACAGCGATGTCGGGATCTTGAGGCCCTACGTCAGCTCTCAAGGAAACATTGGCTACGGGCCGGTTGGCAAGTGGACTGCTTGGCATCCGGTTCTGCAATGCGCGGCAATGAACACCAACAATCCCGGCCAGTTCTCATACGGCATGCGGCTGTTCACCAACCAGGATGTCGGCTGGCTCCGCGGTCAGGGCGGCGGCTTTGAAATCGTCCCGCCGAGCGGGATCACGATCGCGCAGGTGAGCTTCAAGGCGAGGGCTCTGCTGCCGCCGAACTGGGGCCACCAAGGCGGCCTCGGCGGGGGCGGTACGAAGATGATTTGGGAGTTCGTCGGGGCGCCGAACAGCGCCGGAACCAGCGGGCAGGCTATACCGTCCCGCGACTCCTTCGGCACCTACGGCAGCGCCGGCGCGGTGCAGGCCGTGTCCGCCTATCGGGTCGGGCAGGTCTGCGAACCCAGCGGAACCGCGACGATCTGCTTCGGACCCAACGAATCACTCTTGATCCAGGACCTCATCGTGACGCTGATGGATCGAGTGAAGCCGAACGTCAGGATTCTCGATAGCCCGGCCGCTCTCGGAACCTGGGTATCCGGCGAGCAGAGGATCGGATACCTGGTCCACGATGGCGAGTCAGGGATACGCGAGACTCAGGTCTTCCTCGACGGGAAGTTGATCGACACCAAGACTCATCCCTGCGAGTCGGTCAGTGGGTTCGGTGCCGGGGATGTCAGCGTGCCGATGGCTGCCAGGATGAAACCGTGCTCCAACCAGCTCGAAGGTGGCACCGTGCTCCTCGACTCCAAGCAGTACGGAGACGGCGAACATCAGCTAAGAGTCTGCGCCCGCGATTTCGCGAGCGCCACGACCTACTGGGGTCAAGACCCGGCGGCATGTACCGAGACGACGCTCCGCTTCGACAACACAGCACCAACGGCCCCCGAAGCGATGGAGGCGGTATCGACCCGCATTCCCCGAGCGGTCGAACCGAACGACGTTGGTTGGAATGATCCCGGCAAAGGCGACCCAGGCGCGCCGGTCACCGCCGCGGTCTACGAGATCACCGACCAAGACGGACGACCCGTGATCCCGCCGAAAGTCGTCAAAGTCGATGGCCCCGCCTCCGTGCCTGCCAACAGCGTCCAAGCCAAGAACGTCGAAGCGGTGCCAAGACTCTCGACACCGACCGGGGCCGGCAACTACACGCTCCGGGTTCGCCTCGTCGATGCCGTAGGTCACGTTTCCGGTCTATCGACCACGCCACTCCGGTACTCCTGCCAAGACAGCGGCGGCTCACCACTACCCGAAACCAATGTCGCGCTCGGACTGGTGCGGGAGGGCTACCACGCCACGACGGCGACCTCGAAGCTGGCACTCCCGCAGGGCAAGAAAGCTGTTCTGCTCGGCCAGGTTCGGGGTCCCGGAGGTATGGCTTTCGGCGGTGCCAGAACATGCGTGAATGCGAAACCCGTCACTGATCCCCAATTGACTCTGATGGCGAGTATCCAAACCGACCGTCAGGGTCAGTACCGGACAAACCTTCGGCCCGGCCCGAGCCGGAACCTAGTTGCCGTTGTACGCCAAGGACACCGCGAGTCATGGTCTGGCGAAGCCCTGACCAGGGTCCGTGTGAAACCACAGCTCAAGGTCAAGCGGAAGCGGATCAAGGCCGGTCAAGTGCTCCACTTCACCGGCAAGATCCCGGGGCCACGCGCGGGCCGGGTGACGGTCGTTCTGGAAGCCAAGGTTGGAAAGGGCTGGCAGCCTTTCCGGTACTACCGGACCCGTGCGAATGGGAAGTACCGGCTCAAGTATCGGCCTCGGGCGGGGCATTTGACTCGCCCGACCAAGTTCATCGTAAGAGCGATCGTGCCGCTCCAATCCGGCTACCCGTACCAGCAGGGCAGCTCAAGTCGACGGGTGGTTGTCATCCAGCCGTCAAGACGTTAGGAGTTTTCGTGTTGTTCAGGTGATTGCGCCGGCGGTCGCCCGTCAATGATCCGTTCTGGCAACGTGGCTTCGGGCTGATCGCAGGTCCTCCCTTTGAAGCAACCGTACTGGGCATCTTTGGTCGTCGTAGGTGGTTTGGCGCGTCGCAGCCAAACCTGGACTCAAGGCTCGCTTCGGCAAGAGAAAATTAAGGTATGACTGAATTATAGGTTA
>JAGQUU010000150.1 GCA_020438345.1 Solirubrobacterales bacterium
GACCTGGTCCGCCATTAGGGCGATCAGGGGGCTGACCACGATCGTCAGTGAATCCGAAGCGAGCCCAGGGAGCTGGTAGCAGAGGCTCTTGCCGCCACCGGTCGGCATCACAATCAGGCTGTCGCGGTGATCCAGCGTGGCCTGGACCGCTTCACGCTGTCCCGGTCGAAATTCCATGTACCCCATGTGATCGAGAAGGGCTTCGGGATCCGCCGGGCCGTCGAAGGTCTTCACCGTTGTGGCTTCCTGAAGGTCCATGCCTTCGAGACCCTGAAGCGCGAGGGCTGCCTCTCCCTGCTCGTCGCCGAGCAGAGCCGTCTGGTCCGGGGCTGGCTGAGAACCACCAGAACCCTCTCCAGATGGGACATTTTGCGGCGATGCCGGCCGGGATCCGACCAGGGCGGCGATGCGGCTGGTCAGTGTCGCTGAAGCATCCTGCTCGGTCTTTCCGAGCCTGCGCCAGGTCTCCCTCAGGGACTTGAGATGGTGGTCGACGCCAGCCTGCCGGGTACCGGCTTCGGCCTCGTCTTCGAGTTCCCGGATCAGGCGACTGGCGTCGATCTCGAAATCACCGGCTGTCGGGGCATGGAGAGTCACTGGTCCAGAGTAGTGAGAGCACCTGACGGTGAAACCTCGCCCCACCAACCGTCCAGATCCGCGCCTTCCGGCCGACCAGTCCCGGGTGGGTCGGATTTCCAGTCCCTGGACCAGTTTGCCGACCCACGGGTTCACGGCAACGCAGGCCCACTTCCGGGTGGGTCGGATTTCCTGTGATGGTCGTGGAAATCCGACCCACCCGGGAGGGGGTCCGGTGGTTCGGCAGGGAAAGGTCCCTGCAAGGAAAGAGCCCCGCCGGGAAAGCGGGGCTCTTGGTGTTGCTAGGGAGGAGAGAGATTCAATGATCTCTTTATGTGTTTTGATCAGTGGGAGGTAGGTGGGCTCTTCATGTGCCGCGGGCGCTGTACCGAGTTGAAGCGGTAAGAGCCAAGTGAGCGGCCCCGAACCCAACCAGGAAGATTGTCATCAGGTTCTCCTGACCAGTCAGGCCGGAGAGAATTCCGATGGAAAAGATCGCGATGCCGATTGCCCAGTCGAAGCCGGCGATCGTCGAGAGCGGAACGGTCCGATTCGGGCTTGACCCGGCGAGTGAAACACCCATCAGCGCGCCTCCAAGGAAGAACGTCAGGAACCCGATAGCCGGGGTAAACGTCAGCAGGTAAGGAACGATCATCAGCAACGGTGCCGTGGCCAGGACCACTCCGTTGTGGAGGCTCATCTGTATGGGTTTGGCGGTTGCATTCATCGGTCTTCTGAAAACAAAGTAGACGGCCACTTACTTTTCGTGTGTGAGTCTGGTCACAGTTGACATGAAGCGTTGTCTGTTTGCTCTTTGCGGTCCCCGGAAGAGCATGGGCCACGTGGGGCAGCGGGGCCGGTACGGTTCTCTGCTGATGGCGAAACGCTCCCGACTCGACCTGCTCCTGGCTGAGCGCGGTACGTTCACGTCCCGCACCGCGGCGACCCGGGCGATCCGCGCGGGCCAGGTCAAGCTCGGCAAGGACGGCCCGATCGCCCTGCGACCAAGCCAGGAAGTCGCGCTGGACCAGGAGATCGAAATTCTGGCCGGTCAGAAGTTCGTGTCGCGGGGCGGCATCAAGCTGGAGAACGGCCTTGACGAACTGGGTGTCGATGTAAGTGGCCGGCTCTGTCTCGACGTCGGTGCCTCGACGGGCGGGTTCACGGATTGCCTGCTCCAGCGCGGAGCGAAACACGTGGTTGCGCTTGATGTCGCCTACGGCCAGATCGACGCTTCAATGAGAGATCGCCCCGAGGTGACGGTTATCGAGCGCCTCAACGCCCGTGATCTCTTGCCCGCCGATCTCGAGTACCGGCCCGAATTGGCCACGATTGACGTCTCTTTCATCTCCCTGACCAAAGTGCTGCCTGCCGTAGGCAACGTGATGGCCGAGACCTCGATAGTCCTCGCCATGGTCAAACCCCAGTTCGAACTGGGTCGGGCCCGGGTCGGCCGGGGGGGTGTGGTGCGAGACAAGGAGGATCGTCGCGAAGCCGTGGAGACAGTTGCCGATTTTGCTCTCGGCCTGGGTTTTTCACTTGATGGCATTGCGCCGACCGGGCTTCCCGGACCGAAGGGGAACCTTGAGACATTCATTCGCCTGGGCCGCTCCACTGAGAAAGAATTATCCGCAGGGGCGCGGGGCGCTGACAGCGGCGCCTCACTCTGCGAAGGTGTTGAACTGTGAGCCGGCCAGTCGCCCTTCTATTCACGCATTCGCATGCCCCCGGTATGGACCGGGCGGTGGAAGTTGCCCGGTCTGCCGCGGAACGACACGGGTGGGACCTTGTGCCGAGCGGCGAGGGCGATGAACTGAGCCCGTCACTCTTCATCGTGCTTGGTGGTGACGGGACCATCCTCCACGCTCTGCGCGCCTCACTTGACGGCCAGGTTCCTGTCTTCGGGATCAACTTCGGCCGGGTGGGGTTTCTGGCCGGGGTGGAGGCTGATCAGATCGAGCTCGGTCTGGACCGGGCCTTCGCGGGCGAGTACGAGACCCTGAACCTTCCGGGTCTGGGAGTGACCCTGAACGGCGAAACCCATACCGCCCTGAACGACGTCAGTTTCAGTCGCCGCCCGCGCGGCGGGGTTGCCGAGTTGAGCTACAGGATCGCCGGCGAAGAAGTCGGTCACGTTCGGTGCGACGGGCTGGTCGCCTCCACAGCAACGGGTTCGACCGGCTACAACCTTGCCAACCACGGTCCGATCCTCGCCTGGGGTGTTGCCGGCTACGCGGTCAGTTACATAGCGCCGCATACGCTCACTGCCAGGGCCCTGGTCGTGGCCCCGGCCGATGTGCTCCACGTTGTGAATCATCGCAGTCGCGACGGGGTGGATGTGGCCGTTGACGGGGTGCAGGTGGGTGAATTGAAACCGGCCGCCGAAGCCGAAGTCCGGTATCGCCCGGATATGGCTGTTCTGGCTCAGTTGCCGGGTTCGAACTTCTACCACCGGATCCGCGAGAAGTTCGGTCACCTGGCGGTCTGACCGCAGTCTGGCGGTCTGTTTCGGGCCGCCGGTTGGATCCTGCCTTCCGCCTGAGGCGGCGAATGGCCGGGAAGGGCTCCAACCGGGTATCGAACAAATGTTCGTCCGATGGCGGTTGTAGAAGTTCAGGCATATGTTGCGTGAACTCCGGATCGAGAATCTTCTGCTGATTGAAAAGGCCGAGCTCAGGCTCGGGGAGGGACTGAATGTGCTCACGGGGGAGACCGGCGCCGGCAAGACGGTTCTGGCCCATTCCCTCGACCTGTTGATGGGAGGCAAGGCGAGGAAGGGAATAGTTCGCAGCGGAGCTCCCGAAGCCTGGGTTGAAGGTGTCTTCGACCTGCCTCCGGAATGGTATGAGGACAGGGAACTGGCTGATTTGCTGGACCGGATTCCGGCCGGGAGCGAAGACTTGGTGCTGGGCCGGAGAATTTCCGAATCCGGGCGGACCTCGGCCTTCCTGGGCGGGCGAAGCGCCTCGGCGGCGGACCTTCAACTTTTGGCGGGCCGGTTGATTGCGTTCTACGGTCAGCACGAACACCGGCGTCTCACGATCGGGGCAGCCCAGCTCGGCATGGTCGATCATGCGGCCGGTCCCGGGCATGCATCGCTCCTGGAGGAATATGGACTCTACTGGCGCCTTCATCGCAAGCTCAACGATGAGCTCCAGGAATTGCTGGGCCGGGATCAGGCCAGGGAACGGGATCTGGACCTCCACCGGTTCGAGATGGACGAGATCGATTCGGCCGGACTGAACGAAGGCGAGAAAGATGGTCTGATCGATGAGCGTGAACGCCTCCGTCATGCCGCGAGCCTGCGGGAGGCAGCAGCCGGGGCCGGGATCCGGCTGCGGGGAGATGAAGAAGCCGATGGAGTCGCGGGCTTGCTCGCGACTTCCCGCGATCTGCTGGCGGGTGTTCGTGGGGTGGACACCGGGCTGGACGACCTTGCGGACAGGGTCGAAAGTATTTCGCTGGAGGTCGAAGACGTCGGAATCGAGCTCGGGCTGTACCTGAACGGGATTGATGCTGATCCCGGTCGATTGGCAGAGGTTGACGAGCGACTTGAGTTGATCGATCGACTGGAACGCAAACATGGCGGGTCGATAGCCACGGTTCTGGACCATGCAGGTTGGTGCCGGAGGGAGATTGAACGGCTGGAAGGTGGTGAAACCAGAGAGGCGGAGCTGCGGGATGAAATTGCGGTCGCGGCATCCGGCCTTGGACAAACCGGCTCGGCCGTTAGTGAGGCCCGGGCCGTGGCTGCTGCCGATTTGGCGGCAAGGGTGACCGGTGATCTTCAGGACCTGGCCATGGCCGGGGCGGAGATGACCATAGAGATCAAACCGAATCCTGAAGGCCCCGGTCCATCGGGCGCGGAGACAGTCGAGTTCACGCTCGCCCCCAACCCGGGGATGCCCGCCCGGCCGTTGCGGGATACCGCTTCAGGCGGTGAGCTCTCAAGGGTGATGCTTGCTTTGGCGGCGAGCGCAGAGGGAGATGGCCGAACACTGATATTCGATGAGATCGATGCGGGAATAGGGGGCAGTACTGCCGGGGTCGTCGGGGACCGCCTTCGCAGGGTGGCCGAGGGGCGGCAGGTGATCGCGATCACCCATTTGCCACAGGTGGCATCCAGGGCCGGTCGGCATTTCAGCATCAGCAAAGAAGCCTCGAACGACCTGGCGACGGCGGACGTGACGATGCTCTCCGAAGATCAGGTTGTCGACGAGATCCGTCGGATGCTTGGGGCAGGCGAAGGCGATGACGCCGCCACTACACATGCTAGGAAGCTGGTGGAAGCGAACCGCTAGCGCGGGCACCCTCTAACCTCGTGGGGTGAATCCGATCACCAAAAGGTTGCGGGGGCAGCCGCATGGCACTGTGCCCGAGGTCGGTGAAAACGGGCCCGTGACCCGAGGGAAGGTTCGGCTCGGACGCAAGACCAAGGACCTGGTCAAGGCCCTCGGGTCCGACGACGTGGCCGTGATCGGACATCGCAACATTGACCGCATCGCGGCGGAGGATCTGGTCGCGAGCGGGGTGCGGACGGTACTCAACGATCAGTCATCGTCGGATGATCGCTACCCGAACCGTGGACCGCTGATTCTGGTTGAGGCCGGGGTGCGCCTGATCGACTTTCCGCAGGATGACCTCTTCTCCATTCTGGACGAGAGCGAACCGGTGGAAATCGAAGGCGGTCTGCTGAAACGCGACGGTGCGGTGATTGCTACGGGCATCGAACAACTCAAACCCGATCTGGATCTTCAGCTTCAACGACAGCAGTCGGAAATCCACCACGCACTGGCTGACTTCGCGGAGAACACGGTCACCCACATCCAGGAAGAAGGCGAGCTGCTTTCCGGTGCCATTGAACTTCCCGAAACCCGGACCAGCTTCCGTGACCGCCATGTGCTGATCGTCGTCAGGGGCCCGAACTACAAAAGCGACCTGCGTGCACTGCGAGCCTACATTCGTGACGTCAAACCGATTCTGATCGGAGTTGATGGAGGTGCCGACGCAATCCGGGAGGCCGGATACCGTCCGGACATGATTCTCGGAGACATGGATTCGGTCACCGATGACACTCTGAAATCCGGGCCGGAAGTGATCGTTCATGCTTATGCGGACGGACGGGCGCCAGGTGCCGAAAGAATGATCGATCTCGGGGTGGAACACATCGCACTGCCCTTCGTCGGGACCAGCCAGGATGTGGCGATGCTGATGGCCTTTGAGAAAGGCGCCTCGCTGATCGTCACGGTCGGAGCGCACTTCAACCTGATCGAATTTCTTGACAAGGACCGTGCCGGCATGTCATCGACATTTCTCACCAGGTTGAGGATCGGAGAGGTCCTGGTTGACGCCAAGGGCGTGAGCCGGCTATACAACCCCGGGCTTACCGCTGGTCCCTTGCTGCTCTTTCTCGGTGCTTTCCTGGTCCTCGCGACCATCGTTGTGCTCAGTTCACCTGCCCTCGCCGACCTGCTTGACCTGATCTGGCTCAAGATCAAGATCTGGCTCGGCATCTGACCGGCTACTGGCTTTAGGGTTCCCGGATGGGTTACAGCGCTCGCTATCACGCAGCCTCTCTGGCTGCGGTCTTTCTCGCCCGTGCGATCGGCATCCTGATCGGCGCCCAGGGGGGCAGCGATGTGCTGAACAGCCCCCGGGAGGATCTGGAGTCGAGCTCGACCAGCGATCTAAATGATGCGCGGGGCCAGATTGATGAGCTCAACAGTGAACTGGACCAGTCGGAGGAATTCGGCAACACCGTGTTCCCGCTGCTCACGAACGGCCGGCTTCGGGATCGCAGAATCGGACTGGTCGGTCTCGGCTCGCTTCCCTCCGGAGTGACCGATGGGGGGGAATCGGCTTTCAGCTCGACCGGCGCCGACCTGGTGGCGGTCGGTGCTGTGCGCCAGCCTCCGACCCGCGAGGATTTGGCGGCCGACCTGCAGGACACAAGGTTCCGGACGATCGGGACAAGCGACGAGATATTGAGCGGGTACGGGCGTACGGTCGGTCGTCAGCTGGTCACCGGAGGAAGAATCCTCAC
>JAGQUU010000151.1 GCA_020438345.1 Solirubrobacterales bacterium
AGCCGTTCAGGAGGGCCCTTTCAGCGGTGCGGCGGAGCAACGCGACCGTCTCCACCCTTCCGCCCGGCTCGCCATTCAGCGCGTGAACAGTCAGGACTTCATCCGAGGCTCCTTCGGTCGAAAGGATTTCCAGAGCGCGGCCGTGGGCGACCGCGCGAGAGGATGCCGGAATGTCATCGGAGATCGCCGCCCGGACCAGTGGGTGCGCGAGCCGGACCGGGCGCGTCCCTTCAACCAGGCCAGCGCCGACCAGGGTGTCAACCGCCAGGTTGGCTTCATCGGATTCCAGGCCGGCGATCGCCATCGCATGCCTGAGTTCACCTTCACCACCAAGCGTGGCAAGAGCCTGAGCAAGTTTGCGGGAGCTGCCACCGAGTGCCCCGAGTCGCATCAATAGGGTGCGCTTGACCGCGGCCGGGTCCGCTTCCAGCACCTGGTCCGGTGAGAGTCCGGCCGGGTCATCGTGGGAGGCAGCAAGCTCACGGGCAAGTTCGATCACGAAGAACGGGTTGCCGGTGGTCGCACGAAGCGCGGCATCCGACAGTTCAGAAGGGATTTCGGCCCCGTCGAAGGCATCCGAGAGAACCGCGGCGACACCCCTAGCTGAGAATGGATTCGGTCGAAGGAAGGTGGCCCCAGCTTCATCGAGCACCGGAGCAAGGAACCGTGACTTCGAAAGAGGCTCATCATCACGAACCCCGGCGAGCATCGCGATCGGATGCCCCTCAACCCGGTGAGCCAGATACGCCGCAATGGACAGCGAAGCGGTGTCTCCCCAGTGCGCGTCATCGAAAACGGCGAGCAGCGGGCCCCGGTCGGCGAGATTCACCGTCAGCCAGTAGAAGCCATGGAGAAAGTTCTCCGATGTGTCACGGCCAGGTCCCGGGTCGGCGGGAAGCTCTGAAAGGCCCAATGCCGCACCCGCCAATGCTGCCGGACCGGCCAGCAGCACCTCCCTTTCCTGGTCACTTGCTTCGATAACCACCCGCTCGACCATCTGCCGGACCACGCCGTATTCAACATCCTGCTCAAGCACCCCGCCCCGGCCGGAAATCACGGTCATGCCCCGCTCTTTCGCTTCCGCAATCGCCTCCCGGATCAGACTCGTCTTGCCGATTCCGGCCGGACCTTCCACAACCATCAGCGACCCTTGGCCGGCGCATGCGTCGTCCAGTTGGCCGTACAGTTGGCGGAGCTCCCTGCCGCGCTCGATCAGACTTGAGTCAACTCGTGTCATTCACCCCGAATACTAAGCAGGAGACTTTGCGGTTTAATTCCGTGCGCTGCTCAGTAACCTGAATGATTCAGCTAGTCCGCGCAGGTAGTTCCTGCCTGGTCCGCGGGCAGAAGGAGAGTGGAAGCTATGACCCGATTGGCGGCAGGGAGGAGCACGCATCTCGAACCGGATGAGATAGCCAAGGCTACCCTGGAGCTCTTCGACGAAGGCCGCGACCCGAGCATCAGGCAGCTGGCCGTGGCTCTGAACGTCACCCCCTCCGCGATCTACCATCACTATGACTCCCGGGCCGAGATTGTCCAGGCCGCGGTCGAGATCGTCTGGCGCGAGATCATCGAAGAAGTGACAGGAATCGTCGGGAGTCCCTTCGAAGCCGATCCGGTCGAGGCTCTCACTGCCCTCGGCCTGGTTTCCCGTCGTGCCTTCATCCGGCACCACTCGATCACCCCGTACATGGCCGGCATCCCCCGTGCCGAGGAACTTTCCGCGCTTGGCCTCGCGATGTTCGCGAGTGTTTTCGAGCGGTTCGGGATGACTGGGCGTGTTGCCGGCGAAGCTTTCCATGCCTTCGCTAGTTTCTGTTTCGGCAACGCCCTCTACGCAGCCAGCCGAATCGCCGCCGATGAGACCCTCGGCTCTGACCACCCCACCCACGAGGAACTGGAGAGCATTCGTGCCGCCTCCGGCATCAGCGACACCTCGACTGCGGAAACCCGGCTCGAAGTGGATTCGATCCTTGACATCTTCGAGACCAACCCCGAGCGCGATGAGGCTCTGTTCGAGGCCGGTCTCTCCCGGCTTCTGAATGAATTTGCGAAAGTTTGATCGATGCCTCCAGTAACTATTGAACGGGATGGCCCGATGGCCGTCCTGACACTCGACAGTCCGCCACTCAACCTTTTCGACAAGGCAATGACCGCTGAACTGGCCGCCGCCCTCGACCGGATCCATGACGATCCACCTCGTGGGCTGCTGATCCGCGCTGAAGGAAAGGTCGTCTCCGGTGGCGTCAACGTGCAGGAGTTCAAGGGCCTTTCGGCAGCCCAGGGAACGAGACTCTGGGAACAGTTGATGAACCTGGTCGACCGGATCGAAGGCCTGCCTTTTCCCGTTGTTTTCGCGGCTCACGGACTCACCCTCACAGCTGCCTTCGAGCTTTCCCTGGCTTGTGACCTGATCATCGCCGGTGAGTCAGCCCGGTTCGGTCTGGTTGAAATCGTGGTCGGGCTCACCCCCTCGATGGGGGGACCTCAGCGCCTCGCCGAAAGGGCCGGTTCCGGCCGGGCCCGGCAGCTGGTAATGACCGGCGAACTCTTCGATTCGGAAACCCTGGAACGCTGGAACGTGGTCAACGAAGTGCATCCCGACGATGTGCTGGACGAGAAAGCCCGCAAGCTGACGGCCCGCCTGGCCAACGGTCCCACCCTTGCTCATGCGATGACCAAGCGCATCCTCCGTGGCTGGCGTGACGATGGGATGGCGGGGGCCGACCGGGTCACGCGTCGAGAAGCGGCTGAACTTTTCGAAACCGAAGACCTCCGGAACGCCGTCGACTCCTTTCTGGCCAACGGGCCGGGCAAAGCGACCTACCAGGGTCGCTGAGATCCAGCCGGACCTATGATGCGCTGATGGCAGAGAACACTCCGCCATCCAGGCGAAAGATGTGGATCACGCTGGTCGCGATGACGGTCTCCAGCGCGATGATCCTCGTCGACCAGACATCGGTTCCGCTGGCGATTCCCGACGCGATGTCGGACCTCGGCGGAAAGACCAGCGCCAGCCAGTGGATCCTCACCGCGAACATGCTGCCGCTCGCCGCGTTCATGGTGCTTGGTGGCCGGCTCGGGGACATCTTCGGACTGAGAAAGATTTTCATCATCGGGGCGGTTGTCTTCAGTACCGCTTCCGCATTCGCCGGTTTCGCCTAGGATATTCCCTGGATAATCACCGCCCGGGTGATCCAGGGTGCCGGAGCAGCCCTGATGATGCCGACCGCAGTGGCAATCGTCAGCGCGACTTTTCCGCGCGAGGAAAAAGGCAAGGCTCTGGGCCTGCTGGCTGGTTTTGCCGCCTTTGCCGCTGCCCTCGGGCCGGTGATCGGTGGTGGCTTGACGACCATCGACTGGCGTCTCGTCTTCCTGGTGAACACACCGCTGGCGATCATCGCCATCCTCCTCACCCTGAATTCGACCGGACCGCTGCGAATGAACGAGAACGCTTCCCGCAGCCTCGACCTGCCCGGCGTAACCGCTTTCTCGATCGGCATCGTGGGGTTCGTCTATGGCCTCGGCCAGGGTTCTGACCTCGGCTGGGGTGACCCGCAGATCGTCGTCTCGCTGGCGGTTTCAGTTCTCGCTTTCATCGGCTTCTTCGTGATCGAGACGAAGAGTTCAAACCCGATGATCGAGTTCCGCCTGTTCCGGCACCTCAACTTTCTCGCCTCCAACATCAGCCAGTTCCTGGCCGGGATGATCGAACTGGGCTGCGCCTTCCTGCTGCCTTACTTCCTGCTGATGATGATCGGCCTGACTCCGCTCCAGGCGGGCATTGCCCTGATCCCGGCGACGGTTCCGATCATGCTGGCCGGCCCGCTGGTCGGCCGGATGTTCGACAAGGTCGGTGGGCGCATCCCGCTCGTCACCGGCTTCCTTGTTCTCGGCGCTTCCGGGATCGCTTTTGCCCTGGCGGTCAGTGAACGGGAATACATCTACCTGATCCCGGGGCTGGTTCTCCAGGGGATCGGTCTGGGCATGGTTCTGACCGTCAACGATCCGACCGGTCTCGATGCAGTCCCGCCAGAGGATCAAGGCCAGGCCGCAGGTGTGATCAATACAAGCGAGCAGCTGGGCGGGGCGGTCGGAATCGCGTTGCTCTCGGCGATCCTGATCAGCGAATCGGTTCACCGCACCAATGGGTCACTGGCCGAAAAGGGGATCAAACCGACCGACAGCCAGGTTTCGATGTGGAAGGATTTCATTCTGCTGATCCAGCAGAAAGGGCTCGGCCAGATCGATATTTCGGAACAGCCCCGGGTCATCCAGTTCGCGTTGAACGATGTCCTCGACGCCCATGTAGCGGCCTACGAGCTGGTCTTCATGACAACAGCCGCGATCGCCCTGCTCGGGGCGATTTCCAGCTTCTTCCTCGTCCGGAAATCCGACCGGGTCGAGAAGGGCAAGATCTTCGTGCGCCGTTCCCGCTGGGTCAGTTCGAACACAGGCCGCACCCCCGCGGTCACCCGGCATCCTCCGGCTGACGACCAGGTCAGCTGAGGATCATGCAGTGTTCCGGATGCCAGCCGATCGTCACCCGCTGGCCCACCTCCCACTGCTCGTCGGCCTTCATCCGGTAGGTCGCCTGTTCGAGTGCGACCAGCCGGCTGCCGTCACCAAGCTTCAGCGTGAGCTGATTCCCGACACCAAGGTAGACCTTGCTTTCAATTTCGCCTTCGACCGTGAACATGTCCGGTTCGACCCGGTACGGCTCGCCACCTACCTCATCGACCGCGACCTTCTCCGGGCGGACCGCGATCTGCACGGTCTCGCCTTCACCGTGCCCGTCACCGAGATCCGGTACTTCAAGGCAGTCGTCGCCGATCCTCACCCTGTTACCTGATTCGACCCTGCCCTGAAGCAGGTTGGAAATGCCGATGAAGCCCGCCACAAACTCTTCCGTCGGATGCTCGTAGATCTCTTCCGGGGGACCGCATTGGGCTACCCTCCCGTCGCTCATGACCGCGATCCGGTCGCTCATCGAGAGCGCTTCCTCCTGGTCATGTGTCACGTAGACGAAAGTGATCCCCACCTCACGCTGGATCTCCTTTAGTTCGATCTGCATTTGGCGGCGAAGCTTCAGGTCAAGCGCACCGAGCGGTTCGTCCAGCAACAGCACACGGGGCCGGTTGACCAATGCGCGTGCAAGCGCGACCCGTTGGCGCTGACCGCCGGAAAGCTCGTTCGGACGCGCCCCGGACTTGGCCGAAAGATCAACCAGCTCCAGGGCTTCGGTCACTCTCGACTTGATTTCGTCTTTGGCGACTTTCTTGCGTTTCAGCCCGAAGGCGATGTTGTTCTCGACATCAAGGTGCTCAAAGAGGGCATAGCTCTGGAAGACCATGTTCACGTTGCGCCGGTGGGGTGGCACGTTCTCAACCGGGTCGCCTTCCAGCAGGATCCGGCCTTCGGTCGGCACTTCGAAACCGGCCAGCATCCTCAAGGTCGTGGTCTTGCCGCATCCGGAAGGGCCAAGCAGCGAGAAGAACTCCCCCTGGGCGATCGAGATGTCCACATCGTCTACCGCCACGAAGTCTCCGAAGCGCTTGGTCACGCTTTCGATCCTGATTGCCTCTTCAGCCATCCCTCATTCCTCCGCTCCGGTGAGGACCTTGACGCCGCTTTCACGGCGTCCGAACAGTCTCGGTATCAGCACAGCCAGGGCGACCGCCGAAATCGAGACAACCATCATCAGCGTGCCGACCGCATTGATAGTCGGTGAAACCCCGAATCTGATCATCGACCAGATCCGCACCGGCAGAGGCTGTGCATCCTCACCGGTAGTGAAGAAACTGAGAACGAAATCATCGAAGGAAAGCGCGAAGACGAGCAGCCCGGCGGCGACGATCGCCGGCCAGAGCGCAGGGATCAGCACCAGCCGCACCGATTCCCATTTGCTCGCTCCGAGATCCTGGGCGGCTTCCTCCACCTCGACTCCGATCGAGGCGAGCCTGCCACGAACCACGATCGTCACATAGGAAATGGAGAACGTGATGTGGGCGATCACGATGGTCCAGATCGAAAGGCCGATGCCGAGTTGGGAGAAGATCAGCAGGGCCGAGATTCCGGCCACGATCTCCGGGGTGATGAGCGGGATCAGCATCAGGATGTTGAAGCCCTTCGAGGTTCCGGAATGGGCCCGGACCAGACCGATTGCCAGGGCCGTTCCGACAATGGTCGAGATCACCATGGTCAGCAGGGCAATCTGGACCGATGTGAGAAGTGAGTCCATCAGGGTCGGATCGTTGAAGAACTCCGTGTACCAACGGAACGAGAGTCCTTCCATCACCTGCAGAGACTTCTGGCTGTTGAATGAGAAGACGATCACGATCAGGATCGGGATGAACAGGTACAGGTAGACCAGTCCCGTGAACAGGCGGAGAAACCTAGGCTTGTAGAACGGCTCGCTCATCGCTTCAGAGCACCTCCGCCTCACCCTTGCTGGCACGCCTGAGGTAGAACACCATCCAGACCGCGAGGAAGAGCATCATCACCACGGTCAACGCCGAGCCGAACGGCCAATTCGAAGCAGCAAAGAACTGGTCCTGAATCAGGTTGCCGACCATGTACGTATCCGGGCCGCCAAGTAGCTGGGCGGAAACAAAGTCACCAACTGCCGGCAGGAACACGAGCACACAGCCGGCAAGGATCCCGGCCTGGGTTGCCGGCAGGGTCACATGCAGGAAGGTCTGGAGTGGCGATCCGTAAAGGTCCTTGCCGGCCTCGACCACACTCGGATCCATTCTCTCGATCGAACCGTAAAGCGGCAGGATCATGAAGATGATGTAGCCATAGACAAGGCCGCCGATCACCGCGAACGGCGTGTTGATCATCTGGATTGGCTCCTGGGTGAGGCCCCAGTCGACAAGCAGGTTGTTGACCAGGCCCTGATCGGCCAGCAGTGCCACCCAGGCGTAGGTCCGCACCAGGTAGTTGACGAAGAACGGGATGACCAGGGCGGCGAGAAGTACGTAGCGATACTTGCCACCGAAGCGGGCAATGAAATACGCGACCGGGTAGCCGACCAGCAGGCAGAGGATGACCGTCGCCAGGGCGTAGCCGACCGACCGGACCAGGACCGGGACGTAGGTCGAATCGAAGACATCCTTGTAGTTGTCCATCGAGAAGCCGTAGACCCCGCGGCCGAAATCGTCGACATGTCCGAAGGAGAGAGCCAGGACAAGGAAGAGCGGGATGGCGAACAGCAGTGCTATCCAGATGCCCCCGGGGAAGATGAACCAGTCCCAGAACCGTTTCGAGCTCAAGCCTTCACCTCGGTCCAGAGCCGGGTCCATTCCTGGCGGGCTTCGGGGCTGTCAAGCCGGAACTCCATCGCCGAGTCGGCCAGTTGGTTCAGGTCGACGTCGATCGACGGGTCATCCTTGACCAGCTCGGCGAAGGCTTCACGCCCCCCGGCGACCGGCTGGGGATAGCCGTTCCACATCACGTTCCGGTACGCGTTCTCCGGTTTCAGGATCCAGTCCATGAACATCATCGCGGTACCGGGGCTCTTCGAGGTGACCGGGATACACATCAGGTCCGAACCGACCGGCACCCCTTCCTTGCAGGTCTGGTAGGCGAAAATCGAGGGATCATCGACCTGGTTTCTGGCGTTGACCACGTCACCGTTCCATGCCTGGGTCAGGGCGGCCGCTCCGGAAACCAGGTTCTGGACCGAGTTGGTGGAAAAGCCGCGCAACCCTTCCTTCTGCTCCAGCAGGGTCTGTTTCGAGACCTCGAGCTCATCCGGTTTCTCGGTGTTCAGATAGAAGCCGTTCAAGAGGTTCGCCTGGCCGATACCCTCCTGAAAGTCGTCGAGCATGAAGATCCGGCCAAGCGCTTCCGGGTTGCTCATGTCAGCCCAGGACTCGGTCATGTCGTTGACTTCATTCGTGTTCCAGGCGATGCCCGTCGTGTAATACGCATAGGGCACCGAGAACTCGGAGTTCGGGTCATACCAGGGACTGTCGTAGAACGGGGAGAGTGAGTCCGCGTTCTTGAGTTTGGCCCGGTCGAACGGGCGGATCAACTGTTCGTTTCGCAGCCTCAGCACGTACTCGGTCGAAGGGAAAATCAGGTCATAGGCACCACCGGCACGGAGCTTGGTCACCATCGCCTCGAGGTTGTCGAAGTTGACCTCGTTGACCGCGACCCCGTATTTCTCGGCGAACTCCTTCTTCAGGGCGGGATCCATGTACTGGGCCCAGTTGAAGATCAGGAGATCACCGTCGATCTTCGGTTCAACTTCATCCCCGGCAGCCGAGCGGTCCAACGGGCGCTCCACCGTGCAGCCGCTCAGTCCATACGCAGTCGCGACGAGCCCGGCTCCTGCCAGAAGAAGCTGGCGGCGGCTGAGTTCCAGTTCACTCACCGGCGCAACCTCTTTCCTTCACCCGCACCAGTCTTGCTGTGGTGCGGGCCGAAGTCATTCGGTCAAAGCCTCCGGCTCGATGCCGAGCTCCCTTGCGATCCGCGAGGCGGCAAGGACCCTCACCCTCTCAACGTCCATGTCAGGGTCGGCCAACAGTGCCCTTATCCCCAGTCCGTCGAGCAGGCCGATCGCGATGTCGGCGCTGGCTTCCGGATCGGCAGTCTCGAACTCCCCATTGCTGACACCGTAACGGATGACCGCCAGCATCCAGTCACGGTAGCTCCCGTAGAGCCTCTGACCGAGCGGTTTCGATCCTTCATCCCGGGCTGCCCGCAGCCAGAGTTCCAGCCAGAGCAGCCATTCCTGATGTTGCCTGCCTTCGATCGGAAGGCATTCGTCGATCATCACCTTCAGCCTCGTGACAGCATTCGCTTCTTCGTCCACGGGCCGGCCGAACCGGTCTTTTGCGGCCAGCTCGTAGGAATGCATCAGCGCTTCTTCGAGCAGTTCTTCCCGGGTCGAGAAGTAGTGGTGGACCAGTGAGGTTGAGGCCCCGGCCCGCATCGCCACCCGGGCGATCCGTACATCATCGATGCCGTCCTCCGCAATCGAGACACAGGCGGCTTCAAGGATCCGGTCGCGGGTGTCCCCGCTCATGTTTCGACCCTGCCTTCAAGGGCTTCCATGTATCGCCCGGCGACCAGGCTGTCGAACTCATGCACCGTGCCTTCCTGATCCGAGTAGCGGCCCGCTGTGTAGCCGGTGGTGGCAACACCAAGCTGAGCGAGCTGGCAGATATCCCAATCCTGGCGGTTGGTCTGGTCCCAGAATTCGATCGCGTCGGTGGGATCGAAGTCCCCGGCCTCGACTGCACGCCGCTCGAAGAACCATTCGCAGATCACCTCGGTCCTTCCTGGTCCTCTCGGGTAGAGGGTGTGAAGCATCACGTAGTCGGGATGCATGGAAACGAGGGCGTTGGGGAAAAGGGCGAAGTAGAGGATGGTCCTGTCGTCTTCTTCCGAGAGGCCTTCGATCCGGGACCGATTGCCGGCGTGTCCTCCCTCCTTGCCCATCGTCGCCGCATCTTCGGCGGTAAGCACCATTGAGCCGCCGCACCAGGACCCTTCCCCCTGGATGTATTCACCGCTCTGGTAGTCGGAGAGGGCATTCAGTTCCGGGTGGACTCCGGGGCAGTGCAGACATTCGTTGTAGTTCTCGGCGATGCCTTTCCAGTTGGCGGCGACGTCATATTCGGCCCTGCCGCCACTGACCAGGTCGGCGGTTCTGTAGCGGTCAAGGTGCTCGATCAGTTCACCGACATGATCGTCTGGCTCCGGTGCCTCGCCACTCAGGTCAACTAGGATCAGACCACCAAGAACGGCCATCCGGACCGGGATCAGCCCGAAGCAGGACTTGTCGAAATCCTCGATTTCGTCCATGTGCGGGGCCGCAACAAGTGAACCGTCGAGGGCGTAGGACCAGGCGTGGTACGGGCACTGGAGCCGGCGTTTGACCTTGCCTTCCGGCTCCACCACTACTCGCGCACCGCGGTGCCGGCAGACGTTGAGGAAGGCATGGGGCTGACCATGTTCGCCTCCGACCACGACGATCGAATCGGGACCCATTTCCCGCCGGATGAAGCGACCCTGCTCCGCCACCTGGGAGATGTGGCCCAGACAGATCCAGCCACCGAGGAACAGATTCTTCATCTCCCAGTCGAATACTTCCTGGTCGACGAAGGCAGCAGGCGGCAGCATGGAAGCAGCCTCAAGCGGTCTGAGCGAGCGGGCCACATCATCGGCGTTCAGGGGAAGGCTGGCGAACTCGTTCTTATTGCCGTTGGCCTTGCTCATCTCGCTCCTCCGGGTCTCTCCGGTCAAATGGTCCTGTCAACCGGTGGTTTGCGCCGCCAGCCCATTGGATCCCGACCGCATTCCGGGTCCCGTCAGCTCGTTGGGTCCCGATCGTTCGCTGGATCCACCCATGGGCCGATAGTAGCGCTGGTTGACCTTGTAGTCAATCGCATGTAGTCTCAGCCCATTCCGCTTGAATACACGCGATC
>JAGQUU010000152.1 GCA_020438345.1 Solirubrobacterales bacterium
ACTTGGCCGTAGTACCCGCCACAGACGGGGTCTTGGCTGGAGCGGCGGCTGCCGGGGCCGCGCTGGCAAATCCGGCCAGAGCCAGAATCACCAGCACGGCACCCGCCGTTCTTGCGGGGCCGGACCGCCTCATGAAACAGTCCTACCGGGTGACCTTCACGTCCATCGTCATCAGCGTGTGGAGGCTGCAGACGAAGTGATAGTCGCCAGCCACAGTGAACTGACGCTTGAACGTGTTCTTCGGGTCGAGCGAAAGCGCGGACTCGAAATCAAACGGGCCTACCCCGGCCGGCCGGCTGAAAGCACTCACATTGTGAGGCTCGCTTCCGGCCACTTCCGTCCAGCTCCAGAGAATTGAATCGTTGGCCTTGATCGTCAACTGATTCGGCTTGTAGTAGTCGTCGCCGAGCACCACATTCCAGGTCTTGCCCTTCGGCTTGGCCATGGCGCCGAACTTCTTGTTGACCTTCTTGGTGCAGGCCTTCTTCGCCTTTGGCGACTTCTTCTTCTTGCAGGCCTTGAGCGCCTTGCTCTTCGCCTTTTTCTGGCTTGCGGTCAGGCCGCTCGCAGAGGCATCATTGGCAGCGGCGGGACTGACGCCGGCCGCCCCCACGGCCAGCGTCACCAGTCCTGCCGCCAGGATCCCCGGCAACCGCTTGTTCAGCAGTGACTTCATCTTGTTCAATTGCTCGCTTTCTTCCCTTACTTACGGGCAGACCACCGGGTCTGACCGCTTCTCGGTGTAGGTGTATCCGGCCTCATCGGTAAAGGCGGGATGCGGGGTGCTCCTGGTCCAGGAGCATTCCTGGTTCTTGGCGGGCTCAGAAGCCACGTAGCCCAGGATCGTGGTCTTGTCGAGCTCGTTCACGGGGTTGTACTGAATCCCCGATCCGAATTCGTAGCTGACCACGCTGTCGTTCAGCACCTTGCCGAGGGGGCAGGCCGGGTAGAGCACGTTCTGTGGCGTAGTACCGTTGCCCAGAACGTAGGTCACTGCCGGAGTTGCGGTGTTTCCGGAGAAGCAGTTGCCGCCACCGGTGTTGTCGTTGAGGAAGTCGACCCCGTTCGGATCAACTCCGGCACGACCCATCGCGTTGCCGTTGAACGAGTTGTTCAGGTTCTTCGCATCGTCGCCGGTGTTGGCGTCAACGACGCCTTCGAGCACCGGAGCGGAGAACGTCATGACGCCCCACTTCTCGTTGCCGAAGATGTTGTTGTCGGTCACTTCCACCCCGTCGGAGCCGAAAAGCGCGATACCGACACCCATCGGGTAGTTCACCGTCTGACCAAGCACTTCGCCGAGTCCGTCCGAAACGGTAAGGAATTCCGAACCGGTCGAGAAGTAGTTGTAGTTGTTCCAGAAGATGTTGTTGTCATGGATGTTCAACCAACCGCTCGGCTCGAACTTCTCGGAGTCGAGGGTGTTCGGAACGATGCCGGCGCCGTTGTTGAAGAACGACGAGTTCTTGATCTCGACGTACTTCGAGTTGGTGCCGGAGTAGCCGAGCACGTTCTGGTGGCTCTTGACGTTGTCGATGACCGTCCAGTCCGGATTGGCCTGGCAGGGAGCCGGATTGGCACCATGATTGGTCCAGGCGGGGTCGTCACAGGGAGTCTCGCCGATGTAGACGGCCGAGTCGCCGTGGTTCCAGCCTTCGGAGTTCTTGATCGTGCCGCCGAAGCAGTTACGGGCAAAGAAACCGTAGGACCGGGTGTCCGAGGTGATCAGGTTGTCCATCGTGTAGTCACGGCAGCTTTCGCCGAAAGACGGATTGGTTGAAGCCCACACGAAGAAGGTGTTGGCGAGGTAGTGCCGCGCCCACATGTTCTTCATGACGATGCCGTCGACGTCACGGGCCTCAATTGCGTTGTTGGCCGGCTTGGTCGGAGCGTCGCCCTCGAACCAGCCCGGGGTGCCCTTGACGATGGTCTGGGCGTTGGCGCCCTCGAGGATGACCTTGCTTGCGTCCTTCAGGTCCGTCTTGTTCTTGGTGACGCCCATGATCGTCAGGTGATCGAAGTCATGGTTGGGCTGCTGGCCGTGGATGAAGACGCCCTCGACGTAGGTGCCCGGCTGGACGCGGACGGTCGCGTTGCGCTTCTTGTTCTTGAACTGCCAGGCGCCGGCGGCGTATGCGCCGTCACGAATGGTCTTGTACTTGCAGCCGTGCTTGCAGACGTCGAAGAACTGGAGGTTGTAATTCTTGAGCTTCTTCCGCTGCTTGGTTGCGTTCTTCTTTGCGGACTTGCAACGCTTCTTGGCCTGCTTCTTGGCTTTGGCGCCCTTGGCCTTCTTTACCTTCTTGCAGGCGGCTTTTGCCTTCTTGTCGGCTTTCTTCACCGACTTCTCGAGCTTCGTGGCGCTGCTGCCGGCATCACCGGCAGCCGAGGCGGCCCCCGAGATCGCGAATGACCCGATCAGTAGTGCGGCGAGCACGCCGACGATTGCTCCAAAACGTTGCTTCATCTCTCTCCTTGAAAAGTATTTGAGTCCCCGCGGAGGGCGGGACGACCATCCGGACACTCTAAACCAAACTTCAACCAAAGGTTTCGGTCAGAAACACCGGATTTCTCGTAGCTATCCCCATGAGCAGTGGAAGTGCCCACACAGAGCCAAACTGACAAGACTTACTTCCAGTTAGCCCGCGAGGGGACGCACAGGCGATCGCGGTAGTCATCACCCGGATGGGATGAAAGCCGGAAGCTCCAGATCCCAACCCTGAAACTACAAACCGGTCATCCGTATTGCCAGTGCGTAGACTGCCAACATGGCTCACGACTACGACTGGGTGATCGTCGGCTCCGGATTCGGCGGCAGTGTCTCCGCACTGAGGCTTGCCGAGAAGGGGTACAAGGTCGCAGTGATCGAGACCGGCCGTCGCTTCGAGGACAAGGATTTCGCGAAAACCGCCTGGAACCTCCGCCGCTATTTCTGGTTGCCGAAGTTCGGACTCCGCGGGATCATGCGTATGTCCATATTCAAGGACGTGAACGTGGTTTCCGGCTGTGGTGTCGGCGGAGGCAGCCTTGGCTACGCCAACACCCTCTATCGCCCCCGGCCCAATTTCTACACCGACCGGCAATGGGACGGCCTGGCCGATTGGGAAGTGGAGCTCGGCCCGCATTATGTGACTGCGGAGCGGATGCTCGGAGTGACCCTCTACCGCGACACCGGCCCGGCCGACCAGCTGCTCCATGAGTACGCGGAAGAGATCGGCGCCGACGGGACTTACGCAAACACCCAGGTAGGGGTCTACTTCGGCGAACATGGGCAAACCGTTCCCGATCCCTTCTTCGAAGGCGAAGGGCCGGACCGGACAGGTTGCATCAAATGCGGCTCGTGCATGGTCGGCTGTCGCTACGGAGCAAAGAACACCCTGGTCAAGAACTACCTCTACTTCGCAGAGAAACTCGGAGTGAAAGTCTTTCCCGGCCGCGAAGTCACCTCGGTCAAGCCGCTCCCGGGGCCAGATGGCTCCGAAGGTGACGGCAGCGCCGGCTTTGAGCTGATGACCGACCGTTCCGGCGCGGTCCTCCGCCACCGCCGCAAGAGGCTGACCGCCGGATCCGTGGTCTTCTCCGCCGGTGCCCTCGGCACCAACAAGCTCCTCGCCAACTGCCTCCACAACGGTGACCTTCCGAATCTCTCCAGACGAGTCGGCTACGTCGTCCGCACCAATTCAGAGTCAATCCAGGCGGTCACCGCCAGGGACGACACCCGCGACTTCAGCGAGTCAGTTGCGATCACCTCCAGCATCTACCCGGACCCGGACACTCACATCGAAGTCGTGACCTACGGCAAAGCCGGCGATGTAATGAGCCGCACCTTCACCATGTACACCGGCAATGGCAGCCGCCTGACCAGGCCGATCAAGTTTCTCGCCGCGATGATTCGTCACCCGCTGGATACGTTGCGGCTTCTCTTCAACCCTGTGCGCTGGTCCCAGCGCACGGTGATTCTGCTCGTCATGCAGTCGATCGATTCCGCGATGAGGCTGAAGCCGGTCCGCAAGAAGTTCGGCCGGGGGGTCCGGCTCCAGACCGAGCAGGATCCCCAGCGGCCGAACCCGACCTTCATCCAGGCTGCCGAAGATGCGACCAAATGGTTCGCCGAAAGGACCGGCGGCATTCCACAAGTCTCGTTCGGGGAGTCTCTCTTCAACATTCCGACGACCGCCCACATCCTCGGCGGAGCCGTTGTCGGCCAGGGTCCCGAGACTGGTGTGATCGACCGGGACAACCATGTCTTCGGATACAGGAATCTGATGGTCTGCGACGGCTCGGCCGTGCCGGCCAATCCGGGTGTCAATCCCAGCCTGACGATCACCGCAATGACCGAACGTGCGATGAGCAAGATCCCGCCGAAACAGGAAGGTGTCCTGCTTCATCTTCCGGCTGCAGCCCGGCCGGCCCGGACCGCTGACAACACTCCGCCGGCTCGTGAGCCGGGGCCATCCGACTCCGCGGAGTCCTGGACCCCGCTCGAGCCCTAAAGCCCGTTCTTCTTCTTGAGCTGTTCGACGTCGGCGCGGAGCTCTTCCACACCGATCGCGCCTTCGATCCGCTTTTCGATCGTGCCGTCGCTGTTGATCAGGAAGATCCAGGGTTCGGTCTGCAACCCGAAGGCTGAAAGCTGGGGCTGGATGCCCTTGTTCGGGTCGTTTTCATTGAAGACTTCGTTGTGGATGAAGACCACCCCGTCCCCGACCTCGTCCTTGACCTGCTCGGCGACGTCGACGACCGGGCCACAGACCCTTGACTGACAGAGCGCCGGAGTCGCGAAAACGAGGACGACCGGCCTCTTTCCGACGACATCCCTGAAGTCATCATCATGCATGCTCGATGGCGGCTGACGGGTGTCAAGCTGAGCGAGGTCACCACCGACATCTTCCGGGGTGCGGGTGCTGACCCTGGGGGCCTGTTCACCCACCGCGGCGACTTTCGGGAACTGACCGACCACCGGACTGGGAGTGATCCGTACCGCCTC
Organism: Solirubrobacterales bacterium; assembly: GCA_020438345.1. Classification (GTDB taxonomy): domain Bacteria; phylum Actinomycetota; class Thermoleophilia; order Solirubrobacterales; family 70-9; genus 67-14. The sequence goes on from JAGQUU010000152.1 coordinate 4,988, forward strand.
GAAACCATCGTCGGTGCTGATCAGCGCGACCGCGAGCCAGGGGCCGTTCCGGTCGAATTCCGGATAGGCGAGATAGAAGCTGGTTGCCTCACCCGGACCGCCCGCGCCCTGCGACCGGTAGGCGGCCTTGGTCTCCAGGGAAACGACTTCGGCCGGAAGCGGGCCTTCGACCCGGGACTGCGGCGACTTGGCGAAGTAGAGGGCGATGTCCGCATCGTCGATCTGGCTGCCATCCACGTTGAACACACCCAGCGGGTAACGGTTCTTCCCTGTTTCGAAGACAAGGGCGGCCGGTGAGACGACCATGTCACCGGGGGTCTGCTCGCCGAGGACCTCCTCGATCGTCTTTCCTTCAGCCGAAGGAAAATCCGATGCGGAGGGCGCGCTGCGGGCCACTTCATCACCCGAATCGCCGCCTCCACAGCCGGAGACGATCATTCCGAGAGCAGCGACCGCCAGCAGGGCAAGAAAGAAAAGCTGCTTCGGAGGGATGGGAAGAACCGCTGTGGGCAGACCGGTCATGGGCAGGTCAGGCTACAGAAACCGAAAGGGCGGCCACAGGGGCCGCCCTTTCCGGTGCATCCTCTGCAGCCTGGTTCAGGAGGCGAAACGCTCCGCCACATGGTCCCAGTTGACCACGTTCCAGAATGCATCCAGATAGTCCGGGCGCCTGTTCTGGTACTTGAGGTAGTAGGCGTGCTCCCACACGTCGGCACCCAGCAGCGGGGTCTTGCCATCGGTGAGGGGTGAATCCTGGTTCGGGGTCGAGACGATCGCGACACCATCGCCGTCCTTGACCAGCCAGACCCAGCCAGAACCGAACTGGCCGATTCCGCCGGCCTTGAACTTCTCCTTGAATTCATCAAAGGAACCGAAGGCGGCATCGATCGCGGCGGCGAGATCGCCGGACGGGGCACCTCCGCCGTCGGGGCTGAGCATCTCCCAGAACAGCGAGTGGTTGTAGTGACCGCCGGCATTGTTGCGGACGGGACCCTGCTTGTCGGCAGGCAGCGAGGAAAGGTTGGCGACCACTTCGGCAACATCCCTGTCGGCCCATTCAGTGCCTTCGAGCGCGGCGTTGGCCTTGTCGACATAGGCCTGATGATGCTTGTCGTGATGCACTTTCATTGTCGCCTCGTCGATATGCGGCTCGAGGGCGTCGTACGCGTATGGAAGATCGGGGACTTCGTATGCCATCAGGACACTCCTTGTGACTGGTTTCTTGAGATTCGGAACTGTTACCCGAACCCTAACGATCCGACACTCCCGGTCGGGATTGGACGCCGACAGTCCGGCCCGGTAGATTCTTCTCAGTTGCTTCAAAGGGTTCAGGCCCGGGAGATCAGATCCGAGGAGAGGGAGAAGTGACCAGCAAGGTCCCAGCCATCTGCCGCGCTGTCAGTCTGGCCGCGCTGTGTTTCGCATTCGCGTTTTCTGTCGCGGGTCAGGCGAGAGCAGCAGCGCCCACGCCGACAGCTGCCGATCCGGGCATGCCGAATTCGATCGCCGTGCTCGGTGATTCGATGTCCGTCGCGACCGGCATCAACGTGATTCCTTCGGTCACCCAGCCGGAGAGTTCCTGGTCAACCGGCACCAACTCCTCGGTCAACAGCCTTTATCGGAGGATCCTCGCCCTGAACCCGGGGATCAACGGCAAGAACCGCAACAAGGCCGCCAACGGCGAGGACATGACCGACGCGCCTTCACAGGCCAATGCGACCGAAACCGACACCGAACTTGTGACCATGCAACTCGGCGGCAACAACCTCTGCAAGGATTCGGTCGCTCAGATGACTTCGATCGCTGACTACCGGGCGAAGTTCGTCGAAACCCTGAACATCCTTGCCAATCGCACACCGAATGCTCTCATCCAGATCCAGAGCGTGCCGGATATCTACAACCTCTGGTTCCTGCGCGGGGCCCCGAACCCGCCCAACGACCAGCCCTCCAGCCGGGCCGGGACCGCCCGTGTCTTCTGGGACACCCTGGCCGTGATCCCTTGCAAGTCCCTTGTTCTCGATCCGACCAGCATGGCCCAGGCCGATATCGACCGGCGCGATGCGGTCCGCGCGCGAAATATTGCCTACAACCAGGTACTCGCTGAAGAATGCGAGGCCAGGCTGCGTTGTCGTTTTGACCGTTACGCAACCTTCAATTTTTCCTCGAACCGGACCACCCCTCCCTACGGGCCCTACCTGCCCCGGGCCCAGTGGGAGTTCGTCGATGACGACATCAGCACCGTCGACCATTTCCATCCCGGACTGAGCGGACAGCGCAAGATGGCCCAGGCAGCCTGGGACTCGGGCTACAACTACACGGATTCGACCATGCCGACCAGCACCGTGTCGATCAGTCCCGGCCCGCTGCCCTCGGGGACCAGCTTCCTGCCATCCACGGTGAATGTTGCCTGGACAGATGCCGCCGGAATCAAGGGCGTCCAGTACCGGACCCATTTCAATGGCAACACAAGTGCCTGGCAGACCGAGATGGGAACCACCACCGGGCCCGTCAACGTCAGCGCAAGCTACGGCTACCTGGCGCAGAAGTCCATCGCGGTCAACGTCAACAGCCCGGGGGTTACGTATGTCGAAAGCCGGGCCATGGATGTGAACGGCAACCTCAGCGCCTCGCGGGTTACCGAGGTGACTTTCGACCCGAATGCCGTGCCTGCCCCGGAGATCATCTCCGGCCCGGCGACGATAACCGCCTCGACATCGGCCAGTTTCTCGTTCAGCGGAGCACCGGCCGGAACGAGCTATGAATGTGCGCTGGACGCGGCCCCCTTCTCTGCCTGCACCAGCCCGATCTCATATTCCTCACTGCCTGACGGGGCCCGGCAGTTCCGGGTCCGCCTGAATACCGGGGCTGCGACCGGCCCGGCCGACAGCTTCGAATGGCATATCGATTCCTCCGCACCACCGGCTCCGGTGATTGACGAGGGGCCTCCGGTCAACACAACATCGCCCGTGGCCACCTTTTTCTTCACCGGTGACCCGACCCTGGCCTACGAATGCTCGCTTGATGGCGGGGCGTTCAACAGCTGCACGTCACCTCATGCATTGCCTGCCCTCACCAATGGCAGCCATCACTTCGAGGTGAGGCAACGGACGATCGCCAACACACCGGGAAGTTCCGCAATCCACAACTGGGTCGTCGACAATGTCGCGCCGGCCGCACCGGTCTTCGGGGAAGTCCCGTCGTCGCCGACCAACTCGACCACGGCGGAGATTCACTTCAGTGGCGAGCCGGGTGGTTCGTTCCGCTGCCAGCTCGACGGCGGGACGGTCAACCTTTGCAGCAGTCCTCGCAGCATTGCCGGACTGGGCCACGGAAGCCACACGCTTTCGGTCTATCAGCGCGATGCTCTGAACAACCAGGGCCCGCCGGCTGCCTTCACCTGGACGGTCGACCTCTCCGCGCCTCCTGCCCCGGCCATCAACGGTGGCCCCTCCGGCCTGACCAGCTCGCGGGACGCCACGGTCACGTTCAGCGGCGAGGCCGGCGGCCATTTCGAATGCGCACTCGATGACGCGAGTTTCTTCTTCTGTTCGAGTCCGTATGACCTGACCGGGATCGAGGACGGAGATCACAACCTGCGAATCAGACAGGTTGATACAGCCGGGAATACCGGCGCGGCTTCGTCCCGTACCTGGACGGTTGATGGCACCGGTCCGGATGAGCCGGTCCTCGGCGGCGGACCGGCTTCGCCGACCGCCTCGGCTTCGGCCGGGTTCACCTTTACCGGCGAATCGGGTGGGGCATTCCAGTGTTCGCTTGACTCTGCCGATTTCAGCGCCTGCACTTCACCGGTGAATCTGACCGGCCTCGGGAGCGGGGCCCATGAGTTTCGGGTCCGCCAGGTAGATGACCTGGGGAATATCGGCGGGGTCGCCTCCCACAGCTGGACGGTTGACCGCACAGCGCCTGCGGCCCCTGAACTTGCACCGATGACCGATGACATCAAACGAGAGCTGACCCAGACGATCGTCTTTTCCGGGGAGCCCGGGGGCAACTTTGAATGCCGGATCGGCGAGGGGCCCTGGACAGCCTGCAGCTCACCCTGGACCGTGACCTTCCCGGGCGAGGGAACTCACAGCTTTTCGATCCGGCAACTGGATGCATTGGGCAATACAGGTTCCGCAGTAACCGGGACGATGGTCATTGATCTGCCGGACCCAACGGCCCCTGACCCCGATCCGGATCCTCTCCCGAACCCCGATCCCGGTCCGACCCCGGCGCCCGCCCTGGCGCCGAAGCTGACCGGCAAGGTCAAGGCGAAGGCGAAGGGCAAAGCGGTGCGTGGCAAGACCCGGACATGGGTCCTGACTTCGCGCTATGACCGTTCGCTGCCGAAGCCGTTGCGGCTTGAGTTCTCGATCACGAAGAAGAAGCCCTCCGCGACGGCCACCCCGGTATCGACCCGCAGCCGGAAGTGGAAGCCGAAGCTGAAAATCAAGTCGAAGAAGAAGCCGGTCTGGGTTCGCGTCCTCGGTCCGGCCGGAACAGCTTCCGGCTGGTACCGGGTCAGATAGTCCCGTCTCGTGGCCGGAGTACCACGGCCGCGATTACGGAACTCATGCCAACCAGGGCGATCGCAACGGCAATCGCCGTGTGGTAGCCGGACAAAAAGGCCAGCTTGGCTGTTTCGATCAGGGGTTGGGCCACGGTGACCGACATCCGCTCTGCGATCTCCAGTGCCCGGGACAGCGACTCTTCGGCGTTGGCGATCCCGACCGCGGTGATGCCTTCGATCGGACCGACCTTCGCCGTGTAGACGATCGCCAGGATTGACCCGAGCACCGCCACCCCGAAACCACCGCCGAGTTCGTAGGCGGTCTCCTCTATCGCGGCCGCCTGGCCCGCCTCGTCGGCCGGCACGGACGAGATGATCACATCATTGGCCGCGACCAATGCAACCTCGAGCGCGAAGCCGATAACGAGGAAGGATGGCCAGAGCAGGTAGTACTCGTCGCTCAGCCCGAGGGCCAACATCGGCACCAGTCCCAGCCCGGTCCCGGCCAGTCCGAGGGAGATCGTCCAGCGGGTTCCGAGCCTGGCCAGCACCTTTGCGGCCAGTAGCCCGCCCGCCAGGGTGGAGATCATCAGCGGGAGCAGTCTGATCGCGGCATCGAGGGCTCCCAGGCCGAGTACAAGCTGCAGGTATTGCGCCCCGAAGAATTCGATGCCGACCAGACCGAACATCGAGAGGAAGACGCAACCAACCGCCACTGTGAACTCACGCCGGGTGAACAGCCTCACGTCAAGCAGCGGCTCGGGAGAGCCCAGTTGCCGCATTGTGAACCAGAAGAGGCATCCTGCGCCTGCCAGCAGCGAGGGCAGCACTTTCGGGTCGATGAATCCGTATCGCGCGCCCTCCTTCAAGCCGAAAGCGAGGCCGAGAATCCCGGCCACGGTGAGGATCACCGAAAGCGAGTCCCAGGGTGGCGGCGCCGCGGCCCGGCTTTCGGGCAGCAGCTTCAAGGCAACCGGCACGATCACCATCACGATCGGCACGTTGATCAGAAAGACGGCACCCCACCAGAAATGCTCGACCAGAAAGCCTCCGATCAGCGGCCCGATCGCAGCGCCTCCGGCACTGACCGCACTCCAGATTCCGACCGCCCTGACTCGCTCTTCACGGTCCCGGAAGATGTCCCGGATGATCGACATGGTCGGCGGCATGATCATCGCCCCGCCCACCCCGAGCAGTGCCCGGGCCGCGATCAGCAATTCGGCGGTCGGTGCGAAGGTGGCGGCAAGCGAGGCGACGCCGAAGACGATCAGGCCGGCGACCAGCATCTTTCTGCGGCCCAGCCGGTCCCCGAGCACGCCCGAGGCAATCAGGAGCGGGGCCGCGATCAGCGGGTAGACGTCGATGATCCACAAGAGCTGAAGGGCGGTCGGGTCGAGATCCGAGGAGATCGCAGGGGCCGCCACGTGAAGCACGGTCACGTCAATCACGACCACCATCAGGGCGGCGCAGATCACCCAGAGGATTGCCCAGCGGCGCGGATGCGAAGGCATCTGCTCCGTCATTTTTGCGCTCCGGAGAAGAGTCCGCCCCGGGTCGCTTCACGTATCAGCCGGGGGACTTCCATCTCGCCTGCATAGCCATCTTCGACCAGATACCAGGCCGACATCACCTGGCCCCCGAAGGAGTAGGACATCCACCTGGGACTGAGGTCAGCCCGGAACACTCCCTCCTGCTGGCCGCGGGCAAAGAAGTTCTCAAGCCTCTGGTCCTGCTCGCGCAGCCGGTTGCCGAGACCGGGGTTCTCCTCAAGGCCAGGGGTAGCGGTGAGTAGCCAATACGACTGGGCCAGCGGGTAACAGTCCTCGATCAGCCGTTCAAGCCCGGCTTCGATGTCACCGGAGTCGATTTCAGCCTCGTCAAAGACCTGGTGGCAGCGGTCGAGCAGCCAGGCGTAGACCGCCTCGATAAGCGAATCCCGATCCCCGAAAACCCGGTGAAGTGTGGCCCGGCTGATCCCGGCGGTCCCCGCCAGTTCCGCCGTCGAGGCACCGGGATTGTTGACCAGGGCTGTCGCTACATCCTGGAAGAGCTTGTTCTGTGCCGCCTGATCCACAGGCAAAATCGTATCAACTGAGACAGTTTTGTCTCACCCTGGCGGGCAGGTCCCCGGTCGGCTCTTCCTCACCGAAGCCGCGGAGCTGGTCAAACTCTTTCTTCCCGAGGTTCCTGCCGCGACCCTCCCCGCCAAACATGAAAAGAACCGAACGACCCGAAAATGCGAAGATGAACGTTCCCATGTCGGTCCTGGTGGAGCGATAGACCGGCAGGCCCCTTTGGTGACGAATCGGCGATCCGTCACGGAATGCTCCCGCCAGTTGATTGCGATACACGCAGGCATCCAGATTCCAGATCATCACTGGCCGCTCGCATCGCGCCGCCCGCTGCCTTTCGCAATCGAGGTAGAGAAACATGGAAGACCGCCGGTTCACAGAGACATTCGAGAGGAGCCTGGTCCCTGGGCTATCGCCCAGCCAGGGAGTCGCAGCCCCGACCCGGCCGACTGGAGGCAACCTCAGCTCGACCCCGCTCTCGGGCGGATTCACACCACAGGAGCGGGGCCGGCTGTCACCCTCGTCTGCCCAGACCGGGGTCAGGCTGGCCGGTGACCCATTGGTGAGCATGGTCAGGCAACGGCCATCCGGACGAACCGAATAGATCTCCGTGGCTTCGCCGGTCTCCGGGAGGTTGCGGGCGGACTGAAAGATGATTCGTCCATCCTCCGACCAATCCGGATTGCGTTCGTCCAGGTTTGAGCGGGTCACCGCGCGACGACCGCTGCCGTCGGCGTTGACAACCGACAGAGAGCTTTCGAAGTCGCATCCGGCCATCCACCAGCAGATCTCCAGATCATCGTCCGCCGCCTGGGCGCCGAAAACAACCTTCTTTCCGTCTGGTGACCAGGCCGCCGAATAGGCCGATTCGGCCAGTTCCCGGCTCTGGCCGGTGCCGGTGTCCAGCACCATCAGTCGGTTCTCGAATCCTTCGCCGAAGACCATGTTCGAATAGCCGGGGTTCTCCAGGTAGAGGATCCGGCGACCATCCGGTGAAACAGCCGGCTCCATGTAGGAGACCGGGGCCGTGTACGGCCGGTGGCGTTTCGACTTTCGGAGCAGGCTCCGGGTCTTGCCTCCGGTCGGGTCTACGGCCGAAAGCCCGGCACTGGTCACCCGTTTCGCGCGGCGAAACCATGCGTAGATGACCAGACCCTTCTCGGTGAAGGCGGGGTCGCCGTACTGGTGGGACACCGTTGAGGCGAGAATGCGCCTGGCGTTGCTGCCGTCGGCCCCGACCCGCCAGATGTCGACCAGCCCGGTTCCCCTGACTTCTCTCCGCAGACCGAAGACAACCGTCTCGCCATCCGGGGAAACGTCGGGCTCGATCGCTCCCAGACCGTCATTCTGCGGGCTGCGGTCCTTGCCGAAAAGGACCTCGCGACCGGTGCCGTCGGCGTTCATCGAAAGGATCCGCCCGCCATTGGCGAACACGACTTTCGCCGGCCCTTCCTCCTGATCCGCAGCCCGGGCCTCGACCACCCCGAACCAGAGCAGTGCCGCGAGCAGCACCGGAACAAGCATCGAAAACCAGCGCCGGCCATGCACCCCCGGCGATCCGGGCCCTGACGATCCAGGCCAAATCGAATCGCCGCTTCCGATTCGTATTCTGCGGCTCCGGGCCGCGATCCTTGGCTTCGGCATACGTTGCAGATCCAACCCTTCCCGGGATACAAAGGTGCGCGTGCCCCGCCGCGGCATGCCGACGGGCCACACACATCCTGAAGGTCGGGTGAAAAGTATCGGGGCGCCCGGATTTGAACCGGGGACCTCACCGACCCGAACGGTGCGCGCTACCAGGCTGCGCCACGCCCCGAGGAGAAGTGAGCCTACAGAAAACCGGACCTACTGGACCTCGCCGATGGCTGTTTCCAGTTCGGTCAGGTCCGGCGCATCCTGGACGACTTCGGTGCCGCCCGGGCCATTGACCACCGCCGCCGGCTGATCCCTGATCTCGAGATCAATCGCAATCTGGTCCTGCGCCTGCAGGTCAGCGTTCATCTGGCTGCCATCCTCGAGACCTTCCTCGAAGTCCTGCTTCCACTCCTCGATCTCGAGGTTCTCGATTGATTCTGCGAGCCGGGTCAGGAATTCCTCGTCCAGACCGCTTTCTTCGGCCGCTTCATGGTTACGGAACATCAGGTAGGCGTATTGCCAGGCGTAACCCTGCCTGGCTGCGGCTTCGATTCCGTAGAAGCTCAGTTCTGTTGCGTTCCGGGTCAGCGAGCGGTTCCGGTAAAGCAGCTTCAGGGTGCCGTCCCGAACCGGGCCGGTGACCAGGGCAGGAACCGTGTCCAGGAACTGATCCCGGTAAGTCGAGCTCTGAGCATCGAGGAAAAGCTGCATCTGGACCGGGGCATCGTCGCTGCCAAGCCGGTCATCGAGCTGCCTCACCCCGCCGAAGATCCGCTGCATGTCACCGACCCCGACCACATCGTCGTATTCCTGACCGGGTTCGCGAGTGGCGATCCCGACCAGCCCGATAAGCAGCGCGCCGGCCGCAACGGCGAGAATTATCAGCGTCCGCAGCTGCCCGGGACGGCGTTTGGCTTCTTCCGCCACGGTTCAGCCCGTGACCGACTTGTAGTAGCGGACGGCCAGTCCGGTCAGGAGGGTCTTGAAGGCTTCCTCGATCTCGATCCCCTCTTCGTCGGAAAACCCGACCAGCCCCTTTTCTTCGATTATCAGGCTGCGCTCGATCAGTTCATCGATCAGTTCGGGGTTGCGATCCGAAAAGTAGGCACCCATCGAATAAAGATCGGTGTCCATCAGCGATTCAATGAAAGGATCGCTCACGCTCACAGATTCTGTTTCCGGCTCATCGACCACGATCACATGTTAGGGGGAGCTGCCTGGCGCTTATATGGTGGTGCCGTGGCCAGTCGAGAAGAGATCATCGGATTCTGTGACGAACTGCTGGATTCAGGCAGTTTCGGGGACTACGGTCCGAACGGACTTCAGGTGCCAGGCAGGCGCGAAGTCAACCGCATCGCCACCGCGGTTTCCGCCCACCTCGCCTCGATCGAGTCGGCAGTGGAAGCGGGCGCCGATCTGCTGCTGACCCATCACGGCCTGTTCTGGGATTTCCATCCACGCGCCCTGTCAGAGGCCATGACCGAACGGCTCCGGGTCGCCCTCGGAGCGGGGCTTTCCGTGGCCGGCTACCACCTGCCCCTCGATGCCCATCCCGAGATCGGCAACAACGCTTTGATCACCCGTCGGCTCGGTTTCGATCCTTACCCAGGGGACCTTGCAGAGGTCAAGGGCCGCCACATCGGGGCGGTCGGCAGGCGACAGGATCCGATCCCGGCCGGGGATCTGTTCAGGCTGGTCGACACCGAGTTCAACCGTGAGCCGCTGGTCTTTGCCGAAGGACCGGAGCTGATCTCCACGATCGGTGTGGTGACCGGTGCCGGGGCCTCGGATATCCATCAGGCGATCAGCCTCGGGCTCGACGCATACCTCACCGGTGAACCGTCGGAACATGTGATGGCCGATGCCCGTGAAGGAGGGATTCACTTCATCGCGGCCGGCCACTACGCGACCGAGATCTGTGGAATCAGAAGGCTGGGTGAACTGATTGCGGATGAATTCGGAGTCGTTCACGAGTTCATCGATGTGCCCAATCCGATTTGATGTGGGAGGATCCGGGTCAGGATCCGCCTAGCCATCCGAGGAGAGATAGTTTGTCCGAGAGTTACAAGCCGACCAATCGTTCGAAGACGCTCGCCGACATGCTGCCCAATGCGGCCGCAACCCATGGTCCGAGTGGCGCTTTCCTCTTCAAGGATGATTCAGGAAACTGGGTCGAGCGAACTTTCGACGAGGTCCTGGCAGATGTCCGTGCCCTCGCTCTCGGGTTGATTGAACTCGGAATCGGCCGTGGAGACAGGGTTGCGATCATTGGTAACACCCGGCCCGAATGGACCCTTTTCGACTTTGCCGTGATGTCCACCGGCGCAACGGTGGTCCCGATCTACCAGACCAACTCGCCTTCGGAATGCCAATACGTGCTTGACCATTCCGGGGCGAGAGCCATCGTGGTTGAAAACGAAGATCAACTGGCGAAGATCCTCGAAGTAAAGGACTCGCTCCCCGCGCTCGAAGACATCGTGATGATGGTCGGTGAATCCGGTGACGTGATCACCGCCGGGCAGCTCCGCGAAATGGGTTCGAACCGGTCGGCAGATGAGTTCAACTCCAGCTGTGAAGCGGTTGAAGCGGATGACCTCTGCAAGATCGTCTACACCTCTGGCACCACCGGCCCGCCGAAGGGCTGCATGATTTCGCATGGCAACTACCGCGCCATGCTGGACATGGCCGACTCGGTGAAGATCATCGAGGAAGGCGAGACCAGTTACCTCTTCCTCCCTCTCGCCCATGTCTTCGCCCTGCTGATTCAGTACGGGATGATCGACATTGGAGGACGCATTGCCTACTGGGAGCGCGACCAGCTCAAGATCGTCCCCAACCTGGCGGAAGTCAAGCCAGAGTCATTTCCCTCGGTGCCACGAATCTTCGAGAAGGTCCATGACACGGCGATCGCTACAGCCGAAGGCGAAGGCGGCCTCAAGGCCGCAATCTTCCGCTGGGCGATCAAGGTCGGCAAGCGGGTCCGGAAACTGGAGGAGGAAGGCAGGCAGCCCGGCTTCCTGCTGAAAAAGCAATACGACTTCGCCGACAAGGCGGTCTTCTCCAAGATCCGCGACATTTTCGGCGGCAACCTCCGGGTAGCAATCACCGGTGCCGCTCCGATCGACCCGGAAATTCTCCGTTTCTTCCATGCCGCCGGCGTACCGGTTTTCGAGGCCTGGGGGATGACCGAAACTTCAACTGGCGGCACCACGAACATGCCCGGTGCGAACCGGATCGGCACGGTCGGGCGCCCGGTAGACGGCATCGACCTTGAGATCGCCGAGGACGGCGAGCTGCTCCTCAAGGGTCCGAATGTATTCAAGGGCTACTACCGCAACGAGGAAGCGACAGCCGCCACAATCACCGATGGCTGGCTCCACACCGGGGACCTGGCTTCGATCGACAGCGACGGATTCGTTTCCATAATCGGCCGGAAAAAGGAAATCATCATCACGGCCGGCGGCAAGAACATCACCCCGGTGAACATCGAGCAGGAGGTCAAGCGAAATCCGCTGGTTTCGCAATGCGTGGTTATCGGTGACCGCCGCCCGTATCTGATCGCCCTGGTCACGCTCGACCAGGAAGCGCTGACCCGTTTCGCTGCCGAGCAGGGCATGCTCGATGAGCCTGCCGCGATGGTGAACAGCCCCCTTGTCCGCGAGACGATCGAGAAGCACATTCAGGAGATCAACCGGAACTTCGCCCCGGTCGAGCAGATCAAGCGGTTCCATATCCTGCCGAACGACCTCAGCCAGGAAGGCGGGGAGCTCACCCCGACCCTGAAGATCAAGCGCCCGGTCGTCGCCACCAAGTACGAAAAAGAGATCGAGGAGCTCTACGCCTCGTAGATCAGGCCTCCGTACTCGCTGATCATCGCCAGTGCCGCGGGGTCCGGTTCGGCCCGCTCCCCGGACTCGAGGTATTCGGGATAGGACGGGCGGTAGCCGCGCCGGCGGGCGATCGGCGCCGGCACCGAGACGATGCCCGCTTTTTGACGGGTGGATGCCAGAGGCCTCCAGCCTTTCGCTGGCCAAGCCCTTCGGCGGGTCGTGCACAGGGGCCTCCAGACGTGCGCAGCCGAGGAGGCAAGCGAAGGCGGTGAAGGGGGCGTACTCACGTACGTTCCCGAACCGTCGAGCGGCCGACGAAGGCAGCGTGCGGCTGGTGGCTCCTGGGCGCGTTGCCCGGGTCCTACGTCGTGCCGGTCTGACGTAGCAGCGCGCCGGTGGTCTGTTCGAAGATCCGGCGCCAGACCGATGCGTCGGAGCTTTCCTGCTCCTTGACCTTTCGCACGACCCGGCGCAGGCGGGTGGCGGAGATCTCGATGCCATGCTTCTCGGCGACCTCCGTGTAATGCGCGTAATCCTCAGCGAGATGGGCGGTCACGGTTTCGAAGCCGTGGGTCGCGATGTCGAGGCGGCGGGAGTAGTCCATGATCGAAGTGCCGAACATCAGTTCATCATCCGGCTCTGGCTCGAGCAGCAGAATGTCCACCCCGGGGTAGCGTTCCTTCCACGATTCAACCGCGATTGCGAGCCGCTGGTGAAGCAGGAGGCGAAACGCCTGATTGGCGATCGCGGGAAGGCCCATGTCAACGATCCGGCGGACCCGGTTGCCGGAAACCATCGGCAGACCGACGTTGCGGTCATTCGCATAGGGAACGAGCGGATTGACAACCACTATGAACTCGGCGCCGCGTTCAACCGCCACATCAACGTTTGTGGTCGAGTAGATGCCGCCGTCAACGAGGGTCCGGCCGTTTACCTCGACGGGCTCATAGACGAGAGGCAAAGCAGTCGAACATTCAACCGCCTTGGAAACCGGTACACCCGCCCAGTCCCCGTCCTTGTCCCCGAAGACAACTCGTTCCCCGGAATCGAGGTCGGTGCCGGTCAGGTAGAGCTCGCGGGGAATCGCATCGAACGAATCCACGATGCCCTTGGTAGCCAGGGCTTCACGGACGTAGGCGGCGATACCGGCATTCGAGTACATGCCGGTCGGCAGATGCTCGGCCAGACCGTAGGCGATATCGATCACGGAAACATCACGAAACCGCGGGACCATGCTCTTGACCATGCCGGCCACGTGAACGGGCAGGGTGGCGATCCGGTTGACGTACTCGCCAAGATTCGGGCGCAGGACCGTGTCCTGGCCGATCCTTTCTATCGGCGACCCTTCCTCATCGGTCAGTACGCGCATCATCTCTTCTGGCGTGACTCCGGCCGCGAGCATGCTGCCGATAAAGGATCCCGCGCTGGTTCCGACGTACATGTCGAAATCGTTGACGGTTGAATTGACCGCCAGCAGATCCAGGGCCCGCAGGGCTCCGATCTCGTAAACGCCGCCGGTGAACCCGCCACCACCCAGAACCAGGGCAGTGCGGGAGCGCTCGCGCTTTTTGGCATTGCTACGCCGTTTCTGGGATTCCTCGATGTTCACAACTTTGCCCATCAAGTGTCAATTATGTCAGCAATCCATGTCAGGTTCCGCTACCTTCGCCTCCGAGCTTGTTGCAACTACCGATGAAACGTGCCCTGCTGACCCTCGCCGCGGCTTTCCTGCTTACCGGCGCAGCCCCGGCCCTGGCCACACAACCGGCGCCATTGCCGAATCCGGACCTTCCTGCGGTTACGCCGGTCACGCCCGGTTCCGGCAACGCCGACTCCCCTGACGCTTCGGTGAGTTCCACGCGGGCATGTGGCGCGATGAGGCGATTCGCCCGGCGTGGAAACGGTTCGGTCGGTCTGAAGGTGGTGAATCTCCGTTCGGGCAAGAGCATCTGTTCGCTCGGTGCGGACGCCCGCCGTTCGCTTGCGTCGAACACGAAGCTCTTCACCACGGCCACCGCCCTCGACAGGCTCGGCAGCGAAGCCACATTCCGGACCCGGGTCTTTGCTGCCGGCAAAGTGGAGAATGGCACCTTGAACGGCAATCTCTTCCTCAAGGGTGGAGGTGACCCGAGTTTCGGAACCAGCGCTTTCGTCGATTCGTACCTGGCCGGTGAAGGCTCCGAGGTGGAGAAGCTGGCAGTCCAGGTCCGGCAGTCCGGGATACGGAAAATCACCGGGAGGGTGTTCGCCGATGACACGGTTTTCGACCGGCTTCGGGGGGTGCAGGATTCGGGCTACGCAACCAGCCCGTGGATCGGCCCGCTTTCCGGCCTTTCGTTTAACGCGGGATTCACGTCCGCCAGCCTGAGCAGGTTCAGCTCCGATCCTGCCCGGCTCGCTGCCAGGTCACTCGCACGGGCGCTTCGTGTGCGCGGAGTGAACGTGCGCCTGGAAACCGGCCTGCGCCGGACTCCGGGCCGTTATCTGTCGAATCAGGTGGCCCGCCAGATCTCGCCGGACATGGCCTGGATGGCCCGGGTGACCAATCTCAATTCGGTGAACTACTGGGCCGAGATGCTGCTCAAGGATCTCGGTGCTGAAATCCTCGGTTCCGGAACCACCGCCTCCGGTGTCAAAGTGGTCCGGCGAAGCATGGCGAAATACGGGGTTGATGTGTGGCCGATAGATGGCTCGGGCCTTACTTACGGCAACCGTTCAACGGCATCGAATGTGGTCAGGTTGCTGGCCCGGGCGCGCAAGCTCCCCTGGGCCCGGGACTTCCTCGCTTCTCTGCCGACTGCCGGTGTGGACGGAACCCTCGCCTCACGCATGAGGGGCTCGGAAGCGCAGGGCCGCTGCCACGCAAAGACCGGGACCCTGACCGGCGTCACCGCCCTCTCCGGCTACTGCTTCAACCAGTCCGGGCGCCAGTTCGCTTTCTCGATCCTGATGAATGATGTGAGCGATGTGACCACCGCCCGTGCCGCCCAGGACCGCATCGCGGCCCTGATCGCCAACCTCTAGATCGGTTCTCCGGCGAGGAGGCGGTCGAGTCCGTCGCGGTCGAGCACCGGCACTCCAAGCTTTTCTGCCTTGGCGAGTTTGGACCCGGCTGCTTCACCCGCTACGACGTAATCCGTCTTTTTTGAAACCGAGCCGGTGATCTTGCCCCCGGCCCTCTTCACCAGGGTCCCGGCTTCGTCCCTTGTGAGGTCAGGCAGGGTGCCTGTCAGGACCACAGTCTTGCCCTCAAGCGGCCCTCCTTCCGGCCGTCGCTCTTCCTCACCCAA
>JAGQUU010000153.1 GCA_020438345.1 Solirubrobacterales bacterium
ACGAGGAGGCAAAGTGAGCAAGATCTGGACATGGATCAAGGAGCACATGGTTCTGTTCATCGGGCTTCTTGCTCTTGCCTACATGCTGCTCCCGATCCTCGTGATCGCCGTCTTCTCGTTCAACGACCCGTCCGGCCGCTACAACTTCGAATGGGTTGGCTTCACCACCGAGTACTGGGGCAAGCCGTTCGTCATCGAGGAACTGACCGACTCGCTGCTGGTGAGTATCCGGCTCGCTTTCTTCACCTCGATCGGCGCGACGATTCTCGGCACCCTGATTGCCATTGCCCTTGTCAGGTACAAGTTCTTCGGTCGCCGGGCAGCCAACCTGCTGATCGTCATTCCGATGGCAACTCCCGAGGTCGTTATCGGTGCCTCGCTGCTTTCAATGTTCCTGATTTACGGCGCGCAACTCGGGTTCGGCACCCTGCTTATCGCCCACATCATGTTCTCAATCAGCTTCGTGGTGATCGTGGTCCGCTCCCGCCTGATCGGATTTGACCGACGCCTGGAGGAAGCTGCCTCCGACCTCGGCGCCAATGCCCTCACCACTTTCCGCAAGGTGACCCTGCCCCTGATCGCTCCCGGAGTGATATCCGCCGGGTTGCTGTCGTTCGCGCTCTCGATCGATGATTTCGTGATCTCGAACTTCAACTCGGGCTCCGAGGTCACTTTCCCGCTCTACATCTTCGGCGCCAACCAGCGTGGCATTCCGGTCCAGGTCAATGTGATCGCGACCATGCTCTTCGCGGTGACCGTGGTCGCAATGCTGGCGGTGATCATCCAGCAGAAGCGGGCCGAGAAGGCAGCAGCGATGCGGCCCGAAGAGGTCGCGAACAAGCCGGCCGTTTCCCTGCCTGTTTAGCCCCGGCATTTGGGGCGGAGTTCGGTGTATCCGCCTCCTCGGCCCAAAACGTCGTCGACGGACACACCGAACCCCGCCTCACACCCAAGGCCCGGGAGCGACACCCCGGATCCCGCCTTCAAGTCTCGCCAGGTCGTAGATTTCCCGTATGGGATACGAGACGCGGTTGCTGATTGGTGGAGAGCTGGTTGACGGTGGCGGTTCGCCGATCGAAGTGGAGAACCCGGTCAACGAGGAAATCGTGGCGACCGTCGGTTCGGCTTCGCTCGAGCAGCTCGATCTGGCGGTAGCGAAGGCAACCGGGGCCAAGTCGACCTGGGGAACAATGCCGGCTGTCGACCGGGCTCCCCTGCTTCACGGGATCGCCTCCGCACTCAGGGAGAAGACGGACGAACTGGCATTTCTGATGACCACCGAGATCGGCCGGCCGCTTTCCGAATCAGCCGATGAAGTCGAATGGTGCGCTGCCTGCTTTGACTACTACGCCGAAGTAGCCCGATCCGAGATCGGGAGGGTCATCCCGCCGATCGAAGCCTCCCAGTTCTCGGTCGTGGTCAAGGAGCCGCATGGCGTGGTCGGCTGCATAGTTCCGTGGAACTTCCCCCTTCTGCTGCTGGTCTGGAAGCTCGCACCGGCACTTGCCGCCGGGAACACGATCGTCGCGAAGCCTTCCGAGCTGACCCCGCTTTCAACCCTGGCGGTCGCAGATGTCTTTTCGGATCTGCCGGCAGGGACGGTAAATCTGCTGGCCGGAGCCGGGGATATCGGCGCGGGGATCGCGGAGCATCCGGGCATTGACTGCGTTGCCTTTACCGGTTCGGTCGCGACCGGCAGGAAGGTCGGAATCGCTGCCGCTTCCAGGAACGCCAGAGTCAACCTCGAGATGGGCGGCAAAGATCCCTTCATCGTCTGCGATGACATTGGTGCGGACGGAATCGCGGTCGCCGCGCAGGGCGGGGTCTGGTCAGCCTGCCTGAACGCCGGCCAGGTCTGCACGTCTTCCGAGCGCTTCTACGTGATGGAGAACATCTTCGATGAATTCGTCAGCGCCTTTGTCGAACATGCGAAATCACTGGTGATCGGCGACCCGCTCGACCCGAAGACCGACCTCGGACCGATGATCTCCCGCGCCCAGCGGGAAAAGGCCGTCACGCAGGTGGAGGCTTCGGTTGCTGCCGGGGCAGAGCTGTTGACGGGCGGAGGCAGAGCCGGTTTCGAGACCGGTCACTACCTCGAGCCCTGCGTTTTGACCAACGTGCCCCCGGATGCCGATCTGCTGCGGGAGGAGACCTTCGGTCCCGTGGCTCCGATCGTTCCGGTCAAGGACCTCGACGAAGCCATCTCTCTCGCCAACGGTCTTGACTTCGGCCTTGGGTCGATCATCTACACCCGTGACCTGAAGCGGGCAATCCGATGTGTGAAAGAAGTGCGTTCGGGTTCGGTCTGGATCAACGACCCCCTGACCGACAATGACGCCGGACCCTTCGGCGGATTCAAGAACTCGGGGATCGGCCGGGAACTCGGGACCGAAGGGCTCGACGCCTTCCGCGAGGCCAAACACGCCCACATCGAAACCGAAATTGAAGTAAAGGACTGGTGGTATCCCTACGGCTGAGCCGCAGGGATACCTGACCAGCATCGTTCGGGGCTAGCCGACTGACGAATCCTCGTCGCCGGCGCTGCCGCAGTCAACCAGGCCGTACCCGTCGGCAAGTTCATCCGACTGGGCTTCAAGCGCTTCACCGTCGGCAATTGCCGCATCAAAAGCCTGGCGGTCACCGTTGCGAATCGCATCGGCGGCGTCCAGAGTGACGTCAACCTGATCGCGGCTCAAGGCAATGAACTCATCAATCGTCGCCTGGTCCTCGGACGGCACGTCCAGGCCTTCTATCTCGTCTATCGCATCAGACATGGCGCTGCCCTGACCCTCGAATACCTGGGCAGCGGTCTCAAGGTCACCCGCGTCCAGCGCATCGGTGAACTCTGATTCCACGGTCTGAGCCTGCTCCCGGAAGTCAGCGCATATCTGGTCGGCGCTCGCGATGAAGTCTTCCTTGCTACCTGAATCGGAATCTCCCCCGCAACCCGCCACCAGGGCCGCACCGGTAAAAAGAACTGCTCCAAGCACCACTAGGTGCCCGGTTCTGGACTTGACACTCATTTTACCCCCGTTCGTTTTGGAGTTGTGAGCCTATCCCGAACGAGCCATGACCCGCTGGGCCGAGTTCGCTGAAAGCCAGACTGCCGGACGGTCAGGAGGTAGTCCCGGTGGTCCCTGAATTTCCGGAGCCGCTCGTGCCGGCACTGCTTCCGCTGCCGCAATCGACGAACCCGAATCCATCGGTCATCTGAAAGTACTGGCCTGCCAGATCCGAGGCCTTCTTTCCGGCCGCGATCATCGCTTCCTTGTCGCCGGCGGCGATCGCATCGGCGGCTTCTGTGGCGGCATCCGCCCGTTGACGACCGATCAGGATTATGTCGTCGACTGTGGCCTGGTCGCTGACCGGCACTTCGATGGCGGCAATCTGATCCAGCATCGCGTTGGCTTCGTTGGCCTGATCTTCGAAATCGGTGGCTGCCTGTTCGAGGTCGCTGGCTTTCAGTGCCTCGTTGAAGTCCGCTTCGCGAGCAGTTGATGCCACATTGAACTGGGCGCAGATCGCATCCGCATCGGCGATGAAGTCGCTGCGGGTCACGTCATCTTCGGAGCTGCCGCCACCACATGCCACCAGAGCACAAGCACCGATGAACGCAACGACACTTGCCACGGCTTTCATCCTGCCAGGCAGCGTGACACTTGTCTGCGGGGGTTTCATTTCCGATGCCACCCTACCTTCAGCCCGGTCGGCAAGGCCTGAATCCCGGCTCATTAGAATCTACGCATGACTTCCGGCCAAGATCGAACTCCCTACGTCGATGCTCTGATCGAATTCGCCCAGAGTGACCCCGGGAGGTTCAATGTGCCGGGCCATCAGGGTGGTCTGGGTTCCGGCCTGAAGCTTCATCTGCTGGCCGGTCAGACCGGCCTTGCGGATGACATCCCCGCTCTGCTCGATGGAATCGACGTCGGAGACCGGAACCCGTTTCAACAAGCCCAGCAACTGGCTGCCGAAGCCTGGGGAGCCAGGCGCACCTGGTTTCTGATCAACGGGGCTTCCCAGGGCAACCAGGCCATGTGTCTGGCGGTCGCCCACATGGGCGGGGAACTCGTGGTCCAGAGGAACGTTCACTCGTCAGTCATCGACGGGATGATCATGGCCGGACTGAAGCCGACTTTCGCTGCCCCCGAACTTGACCCTGACCTTGGGGTGGCTCATTGCCTGACTCCGGAAGCGCTGAGTGACGCACTCGACCGTTGCCCCGACGCTGCCGCAGCGGTGGCCGTTTCGCCCACCTACTTCGGAGCCTGCGCCGACGTTCCGGCGCTGGCCGAGGTCGCCCACCAAAGAGGCGTGCCATTGGTGGTCGATGAAGCCTGGGGGGCCCACCTCACTTTCCACCCGGATCTCCCCCCGAGCGCAATCCAGAGTGGCGCCGATCTGGTCATCTCGTCCACCCACAAGATCGTCGGCAGCCTGACCCAGTCGGCAATGATCCACCTCGCTTCTGAACGATTCGAAGAATCGATCATCGACCGTTGCATTTCGATGACGGAATCAACCAGTCCCAACTCGCTGCTTTGTGGCTCGCTCGATGCGGCCCGCAGCCAGGCTGCCGTTGACGGCGAACGCCTGCTTGGCGAAACGATCCAGGTCCTGGCCGAGGCGAGGGAAGAGATCAAGGCGATTCCGGGGCTCGATGTGCTCGATGAACGACTGTTGGCGCGAGAGAGCGTTGCCGGCTGGGATCCCCTCCGGTTGACCATCGACGTGCGCGGGACCGGCAGCACCGGATACCACATCGCCGAGTTGGCCCGGGACCTCGCCGGAGTCCACCTCGAGCTCGCTTCAGACACAGTCGCGGTTGCTGTCTTCGGCATGGCAACCGGGACTCCGCAGCGGGCCCGTCGCCTGATCGACGGGATCCTCACCGCCCTGGAAGCGATCGAGGCCGAGCCGGTCGGGGAAAAGCCCGAGTTCGCTCCGCCACCACCCTGGAGCGATCCCGCGATGACCCCGCGCGATGCATTCCTCGGCCGACAGGAGGTCGTGCCTTTCCGCGAAGCCGAAGGTCGTATCGCAGCCGAACCCCTTGCGACATACCCCCCGGGAATTCCGAATGTCCTGCCCGGTGAAAGGCTCACCAGAGAGACTCTCGAGTACATCTCGGATTCAGTCGATCACGGCGGTCATGTCCGTGGGGCGGCCGACCGGGAACTAACTACGCTTCGAGTGATCGCGGAATAGATCGCGGAATGAATTCAAAAGCCATGGAGCCGGGCCAGAACATTCCGGTTGAGACTCTGCCAAATCTGCGCGACATCGGTGGCTACCGGGCCGCCGAGGGGAAATCGGTAAAGCGCGGACAGCTTTACCGATCGGTCCTGCTTGCCCGGCTTGGCGATGCCGACCTGCGAAAGGTTGAGGAGCTGGGGCTCAAGACGGTTTTCGACTTGCGGACCGCGGCCGAGGCCGAGGCGAGTCCCGACCGGGAAATCGGAGCTCGAGAAGTCAAACTCGATGTCCTTGCCGACCGAACCGGTGAGAGTGCGAACAGTTTGCTGGCGCAGATGGAAAACCCGGACGCGATCGGTTCCGCGCTTTCGAACGGTCAGGGAGCCGAGATGATGAAGGAGGCCTACCGCGAACTTGTCGAGTTGCCTTCAGCGATCTCCTCCTACCGCACGTTCTTCACCGACCTGGCTGCGATGGGCACGGTACCGGCCCTGTTTCACTGCACGACCGGCAAAGATCGCACCGGCTGGGCCGCCGCTTCGACCTTGCTCTTCCTCGGAGTCGAGGAGGAGGACGTATTCCACGACTACCTGCTGACCAACCAGCAACTATTACCCGCCCTCAAGCCTATTTTTGACCAGTTCGCCTCGGCCGGCGGTGACCCGGCGGTACTGAAGCCCGTGCTCTGCGTCGAGCGGGAATATCTGCAGACCGCGATCGACCTGATGAAGTCCAGGTACGGGTCGATCGACGGGTATATGAGGGAAGGACTCTCGCTCGACGGGGAAGTTCTCGAGTCGCTGCGAGCCCGGCTGCTGGTTGGCCAGCCAACCGCCTGAGCGAATCGATGCGAGTTCCCCGCTAGCGGGACTTGCCCGGGTTGCTTTCGATCAATTCGATCCGGTACCCGTCGGGGTCACGGACGAAACAGAGGCGTGAACCGCCTTCGCTGACCGTATAGGGCGGCTTCTCGGGGGCGATCCCTTCGCCGGCCAGGCCCTCCAGGGTGGCGTCGAGATCGTCTACCTGAAAGGCGATGTGCCCGTACCCGGTACCGATCTCGTAGGGCTCTTCCTGGTCGTAATTGAAGGTCAGCTCGAGCCTCGGCCCGTCACCTTCGTGGCCCATGTAAACGTTCACGGCCTCGTCGCCGATCGGCAGCCGGTGATGTTCTTTCAGGCCCAGTTTCTCGTAGAAGGCGATCGATTCATCTAGGTCGAAGACCCGGTAGCAGGTGTGGATCAGGGTTGACATACCCCAACCGTACCCGCTGGCTGGACGGGCTACCTGATCCCCTGTCGGGCCGGGTCAGATGCGTCCGGATGATGCGTTCAGCGTCGGATCCGGAAGACCCGGCGGACCGGGGTCCGGATGATGCGTTCAGCGTCGGATCCGGAAGACCCGGCGGACCGGGGTTTTGTCGGTGTTCCCGGCCCGGTCTGTTGCGCGGACCCGGAAGACATGCCGACCTGGGCTCAACCCCTTGTAGGTCCGTGGTGAACGGCAATTCGAAAAGGCCCGTTTGTCGATTGAACACTTGAAGCTGCCTGGTTCGGAGGCAGTGAAACGGAAGGTGACAGTACGTTTACCCTTGCGCTTCATCGAAACGAATCGGGTCCGAGGTGAGATCGTATCCGGGCAAACTGCCTGGTCGGTTTGGCAGGTCGGATCCGTTGGGCAAAGCGAGGGATCTGTTTCGCAGGTCGGGGTCGCTGGACACAGCGAGGGATCGGTGGCGCAGGTCGGGGCCGGCAAATCCGGGCAGTTCGCGGGTGCCAACGGGCTGATGAACGCTTCTGCGATCGCCAGGTTGCCGGCCGAGTTCGGATGGATCTGATCACCGCCGATATAGGCCTGACCGTGCTCTTTGAAGGCCGGGTAGGCATCAGCGACCGGCACTCCCTGTTTGGAAGCGGCCTGCATGATCGCGTCGTTCAGGCCCGCCACACTTCCGTTCGGGCACTGGTCGGCGATCAGGTTCGCACCGAGCAGACGGTTATCGAAATCAACCTCCTGCGCGAGCCCGTTCTTCGGGTTGAAGTAGGCCAGGACCACGAACAGTTCATCACCCGGATCATTGTCCAGCGCTGCCTTGACCTGAACCAGGAGGTCCTCGTAGCGGCTGCCGAAATCGCCGCAGGGGCTGACCGATGTGAAACAGCCACCGAGCCCTTCGTTGCCGCCGATTCCGATGGTGACCGCCTTGGCGTCATCCGCATCGTTGATCGCGGCGAGCGCGGTGGGAAGCTGCTGGGTGACCAGCCCTCCCAGGACTTGCCCACCCTGGGCGAGGGACAGATGCTCATCGGCCCCGAGTGTCTCGTCGAAACCCGAGTACGCGCCGAATCCGTTGTATAGGAGGCTCACGTAGGTACCGCTTACCGAAGATGAGTCGCCCATGCTCACATAAGGATCGGCCAGAGCCTGACTGGTTACGCCCGATACCCCGAACATCAGGGCGATTGCGACTACGGTGCCTGTCGCCAAATGTTTCATGCTTCCCCCCAAGCTAGTCCACCAACAACCCGCCCGTCTGCTGCCCGGGCACGGAACGACATCCACCCGACCAGTTTAGCCGGGAGGGTAGGGTGAGTCAATGAGTACCTACGAGCGCGTTGCGGAGCTTCCGGTTGAGATCGAATCGTGGTCAATGGAGGGATTGGCGATCAGACCGTCGCCCGACTTTGAACGGCTGACCACCGTGATCCGGATCGAAGGAACCGGAAAGGCGGGGCTCGGCGAGGACATCACCTACGAGGCACTCGACCAGATCGCCTTGCAGGAAGCCGGGCCGACCCATGATTTTTCCGGTGTCGGCACGGTCGGTGAGTTCTGCGACCTGATCGGCAACCTCGACCTTTTTCCCTCGCCACCGGAACGGGAGGTCTCCCGCCTCTACCGTCGCTGGGCCTTTGAATCAGCGGCTCTGGACCTCGCGTTGTGGCAGGCCGGCACTTCACTGGCCAGGTATCTCGACCGGCCATTGAGCCCGCTCACCTTTGTTGCTTCGATGGGCCTGGGGGGCGGGCCGGGAGGCACCGGGTCGGACGTCGGCCGGCTTCGGGCCAAGCTGGACCGGTACCCGGACCTCAAGTTCAAGCTCGACCCTTCGCTCGACTGGGATCAGGAACTGATTGACGAGCTGGTCGCGACCGGTGCCGTGAACACCCTGGACCTGAAAGGCCAGTACAAGGGCACTGTGGTCGACATCGAAACCGACCCGCAGCTATATCGGCGGCTGCTCGCTTCGTTCCCCGATGCCTGGATCGAAGACCCGGACCTGACCCCGGAAACCCGGGAGGTACTCGCAGATGACTGGCACCGGGTGACCTGGGATGCCCCGATCCACTCGGTCGGGGAGATTGCGGCCCTGGAACACAAGCCGACCGTGATCAACATCAAGCCATCCCGCATGGGCGGTCTTGAGTCAACCTTTGATGCGTATGACTACTGCGAATCCGAAGGCATCGGTGCCTACGGTGGTGGCCAGTGGGAACTCGGGGTCGGCCGGGACCAGATCCAGTATCTGGCGGCGCTCTTTCATCCCGACAATCCGAATGACACTTCCCCGGTCGGTTACAACGCCGCAGTCCCGGATCCGGGACTTCCCACCAGCCCCATGGAGGTCCCTGGAAACGGCTTCGGAAAGCCGGATCAGAGTTAGAGTCATCTAACTTCAGGTACGGCGGGCCAAAGTGGCTGTCTGCGCTAGTTTGGGGTTGGCGAACTGAATCCGACCCTTTCACGAACGGAGAACACATGGCTGCAAAGAAGAACTTCGGCAAGGCGCTGAACGCGCAGATTTCAAACGAGTTCGCGGCTTCGCAGCAGTACGTGGCGATGGCCGTCTACTACGACAGTGAAACCCTGCCCCGGCTTGCAGCCTTCTTCTACCGTCAGGCGATCGAAGAGCGCGAGCACGCGATGATGATGATCCAGTATCTGCTCGACGTGGACGAAGAAGTCAAGGTTCCCGACATCAAGTCCCATCCGACGAAGTACAAGGATCCGATCACTCCGGTCGAGGAAGCCCTGGCCCAGGAGGAGCGGGTTTCGAGCGAGATCTTCGGGCTTTTCGAGCTGGCCCGCGAGATCAAGGATTACCGCGCCGAGCACTTCATGCAGTGGTTCGTGAAGGAGCAGGTTGAGGAAGTTGCGCTGATGGGTGATCTCCTGAACGTGGTTCAGCGGTCCCGGGAGAACCTGTTGCTGGCCGAGGAATACATCGCGCGCGAGGGTCTCGGCGAAGAGGGCGACGACCCGACCGCGCCCCCGCCAGCCGGCGGTCACTGACCGGTCCGGTTTCCGGACGCTTCCGCGGACCTGCGTTATCCTCCACCCCGAGGAGGGTCGGTGACTCACCGACTCCATTGGGAGAAGGGCCGAAAGGCCCGTCGAGAGGAGAAATTCATGTCCGCGGAAGTCCGTCCCCTGCCGGCGTTGCTTGGTGCGCTGGCGATAGCCGTACTTTGTTTTCTTGCTGGTCCGAGCCGGTCCGGCGCCGCAGATCCGGCGGTTTTCGATGTCGGTGCTGCGGTCAAGAGCATCAACCCGGATGCCCCGCAGTACATCGGCGGATACGGGTACAAGGACGGACCAACCATGAAGGTCCATGACAACCTGGAAGCCCGGGCCTTCGTGGTCGGCAAGGGTGACAAGGCGAATGTCTTCGTGGTCGTTGACTCGGCTGGCTGGTTTGCCGCCTACGACTACGAGAATGCCCCATATGGTGTGGATGCCACCCGGCAGAGAATCGCCGACGCACTGAACGCCCAGGGATACAAGATCACCCGGGCCAATGTGATCATCTCCACTACCCACGTCCACGCCGCCCCGACCGTGGTTGGCATCTGGGGCACGGTCGACGGCGACTATCTGAAGAAACTGAGTGACCAGACGGTCGCCGCCGCAACCGAAGCCGCATCGAACGTCAAGCCGTCAGAGATCTGGACCGGGGTCGGCAATCTTCGCTCGTTTATCTGGCAGAACGGCCAAGGCACCAACCACCCTGACGGTTTTCCGTATGACAACGAGGTCCCGGTGATGTGGGCACGTGATCCGAAAACCGGTGCGACGAATGCCGTTTACGCCTCGGTTCCGAACCATCCGGATCAGTTCAACGGCGGCGACAATGACGAGCTGTCTGCCGACTGGCCGGGCTATGCCCGCAAGGCACTGGATGAACTGAACGGAGGCACGACAGTGATCGGCCCGGGCACCCTCGGCCGCCAGGAGCCTCCAGGATCGGTGAACACCTACGACGAGGTCATCCCGCAGGGCAAGATCGTCGCCAATGAAATCCAGAGGACGCTCGCGAAGGCCACCCCGCTGACCGACGCCACCATTGCGGCCAGTGAACAGAAAATCGAAACGCTGGCTGACAACGAGATGCTCCTGACCGGAATCAGCTACCACCTCCTGGCCGAGGGGATCTGCCTGGACAGTGAGGAGTTCTGCACCCTTCCGCGCTCGAAAGAGCCGCCCTATCTGACGGCGGGTCCGAATGAAGACACGAAGATGATCGGTGCCTATGTGGGAACAGCACGGATCGGTGATGTCGTCTACGCGACAAACCCCGGTGAGGCTTTCGCCGAGGTGAACTTCGCTATCCGCGCCGGAATCAGTGGCGCCCGGCACGTGAACACGATGAGTCAGTCCGGAGACATGCTGGGCTACTACTACGAGAGGTCCGACTACACCGATCAGCAGTTTGGCTCAAGCAACTTCGAGACCTACAACGTGGGTCCCGACCTGCCGGCCGACAATGTTGCCGCGGCACTGGCGGGAGCTTCGGCCATCGGCTTCTCCACAACACCGCAGGTGGTCCACGCCCCGTTCAATGCTGACGTTGCGGACCGGCCGGGAGTGCAGTGGTACCCGGACACCCTCGAGTCGGCCGACCCGGTCGTGAACCTGTACGGATCCAGCGCCAAGTCGCAGGATGGGTCGGTACCGGCACCCACCGCGATTGACTGGAATTTCGGTGACGGCAGCGTCGCGACGACGACCAACCAGGATCGCTTCGACCACACATTCCCGGGTCCCGGCACCTATGAAGTGAAGGCGACAGTGACCGGCAGCAACTCGAAGACCCGCAGCTGGGAACAACAGATCGTGGTCAACCCTGCCCTTCAGGGCAAGGCGACCCTTGTCTCAAGAGCCTGGGACGGCGCGACGCTGGAGGCGGGAATCACCGGCGGTTCCGGCAAACTGGTCTCTGCCCACTGGACTTGCCAGGACGGGACCAGGCTCAGCGGTTTGAAGGTGGTTTGCGAAAGCAGTGCCGCTGGAACCGCCACGGTAAAGGTGGCTGACGGAGCCGGAAATACGGCCGAAGCTTCGGTCGCGGTCAGTGTGGCCCCACCGAAGCCCGCTCCCAGACTGAAGATAGTCAAGGTGAAGCTGAAGAAGACCAAGGTCAAGCGCGGCAAATCGACGGTTCTCGTGGTCAAGGTGAAGAACACCGGAACCGCCGACACAACCCGGGTCCGGGTCTGCGCCAAGGTTCCGCGAAAGGCAAAGAAGGGCATCAAGGTCACCCCATCCTGCAAGTCGCTTGGTGTGTTGAGCCCGGGCAAGGCAGCAACCGCGCCGATCAAGGTCCGGACCACCCGCAAAGCCAGGTCGAAGGCGAAGCTCCGGGTGGTGGTAAGCGCCAGGGGAACCGGTTCCATGAAGAGGTCGGTGACGATCCGCACCTCGTGAGCGGCCCGGTGCAGCCCCACAAGCACATCCAACGTCAAGCGAAGAGAACGCCCCGGATCCGGGGCGTTCTCTTTTTCCGGGGCGAGTGACCTACTGCCGGAGTGACTTCAGTGCCTCAGACCACCTGGCTAGCGAATCAAGCATTCCCCCTGCACTTTTCTCGTGCACTTCAGTGCCCTGGAAGTCACCTTCATCATCAAGCAGTCCGGAAACTCCGGGGATCGGCACCATCTCCGGAACCGGCATGACCGAAAGCTGGGTCAGGGTCGGCTTCAGGGCCTGGACCGCCCGGGCACCCGCCCATACGCCGCCGTAGCTGACGAAGGATGCAGGCTTGAATGACCATTCGTGGTAGAGGTAATCGATCGCGTTCTTGAGAGCCGGGGCAGGGGTTGCGTTGTACTCCGGTGTGACGAAGACGAATGTGTCTGCCCGCTCGACAGTCGCGCTCCAGGTCTTCGTGTGTTCCTTGGTGTATTCGCGGCGGCCGGGCATGTTCGGTTCGTCCATGAATGGCAGATCCAGCTGCTTCAGGTCAGCGATTTCCACGTTGAAACGGCCGTCTGCTTCAGCGATCGGAGTGAACCAGTTGGCAACGGACTCGCCGACCCGGCCGGGCCGGACGCTTGCGATGACTACGAGGAGGTTGATCATCGGCGGAGCCTACCGCCAGCGGGCCCGAAGGCCGGTTATCGTCTTCGACGCCCTTTCCGGGACCAGCTCATGGACCAGCGCAGCCGACCTGAAACTGACGAACGCATCGAGCCTGCCGATCTGGAGGTTGCCCTGCGGGTGATCGGTGAACTCGACCGGCTGCCGACCGAACATCCTGATTCGATCACAGTCCAGCAGGCGGCAGCCGGCCTTTACAAATCAGTCAAGAAGCGCCGCAAGCTGGAGAAGCGTCGGCAAGTGCTGGAACATGACGCCCGGATCACCGCCCGGACCGCTACCGCCGCACCCGGCAGGATCGACGACGAAACAGAAGGCCTGCCACTGGTTTCGGAGACAAAAGGCGCCACAGCCGGCACCTTGATCGAACCACGCGCCTGTTACATCTGCAAAGAGAGCTTCCACGTGGTCGACGCTTTCTACCATCAGCTCTGCCCTGACTGCGCCGCCTTCAATCATGCCCGAAGGGACGCCCGCACTGACCTGTCTGGCAAACGGGCGTTGCTGACCGGGGGCCGGGCCAAGATCGGGATGTACATCGCTTTGCGATTGCTCAGGGACGGCGCAGACACCACGATCACGACCCGCTTTCCAAACGATGCAGTCCGACGCTTCAGGGCGATGGACGACGCCGATGACTGGTTTGGTCGCCTCCACATTGTCGGCATCGACTTGCGAGACCCGGGCCAGGTGATTGACCTGGCCGACTCGGTCGCTGCGAAAGGCCCGCTCGACATCCTGATCAACAATGCCTGTCAGACAGTCCGCCGCAGCCCGGAGGCCTACGCCCCACTGATCCAGGCGGAAATGGAAGAGCTTGAACCGGGGCCGGTCCCGGAAATCGAGACCTTCGCCCGCCACGGAGAACACCACCTTGACCCGGCCCATCTCGAGGGCCCCGGCAACCACCGGGGCGGGAAGCAGGGTGAGGTGTCGGAGGTCCGACCCGCCGCACAGCCAGCGGCCCACTGGGCGCCGACGCCGCATGCCGTCACCGCCCTGGCGTTGACGGCCGGATCGGCTGATTTCGACCTGGTTGATTCCGGACGGGCGATCGACGCCGGTGGCCTGGTCCCGGATGTGGTGGACACGAACTCCTGGATCCAGACGGTCAGCGAGGTGGATCCGATCGAGCTGCTCGAGGTACAGCTCTGCAACATGACCGCTCCCTTCATCCTGATCGGCCGGCTGCGGCAGGCGATGGCGAGTTCAGCCGCCCGTCGTACTTACGTGGTCAATGTCTCGGCGATGGAAGGCCAGTTCTCGCGGGGTTACAAGGGTCCAGGCCATCCTCACACCAACATGGCCAAAGCGGCGCTAAACATGCTGACCCGGACCAGCGCCCACGAGATGCTGGAATCCGACGGCATCCTGATGACAGCGGTAGACACCGGCTGGATTACAGACGAGCGTCCCCACCCCATGAAGAAACGCCTTGCCGAAGACGGCTTCCACGCCCCGCTCGACCTTGTGGACGGCGCGGCCCGCGTCTACGACCCGATCATCCGCGGCGAAGCCGGCGAAGACATCCACGGCGTCTTCCTCAAGGATTACAAACCCTCGCCCTGGTAGTTCTCCTGCCAACGAACAACGCCGCCAGCGTTTCGCTGACGGCGTTCAGGCGCGCGAGACGCCACATGTAACGGGAGCGACGGGACTTGAACCCGCGGCCTCTGGCGTGACAGGCCAGCGCTCTAACCAACTGAGCTACGCCCCCGTGAGGCGATCGGTCGAAACCAACCGGGCGGGCATTATCGCAGTCTCGATCGAATGGCGACACCTGACCCGTCCCGGCCCGTAAACTCGCCGCCATGAGACTCGTCACCTACGCATCCGATCGGGGCCCGCGGGCCGGTGTCCAGACAGAAGCGGGGGTGATCGATGCCTGGGATCTGATCGGTGGTGAAACCGAAAGCAGCCTCAAGGACTTGATTGCTTCCGGACGTCTGGACGAGGTGAAGTCCGCAGTTGACTCCGGTTCCGGCCAGGCGCTGCTGGTTGGCCCCGGCGGCATTCTCACTCCGGTCCCGGACCCGGACAAGATCATTTGTATCGGTCTCAACTACAGCGCCCATGCAGAAGAGACCGGAATGGATCTACCGAAGGCACCTACCATCTTCGGCAAGTACCGAAACGCCCTGGTCCCGGATCGGGCGACGGTGAAGTTGCCCGAAGCGAGCCGCAAGGTTGACTACGAAGCCGAGGTCGCCTTTGTAGTCGGTCGCCGTGCTTCAGACGTGAAGGTTGATGACGCTCTCGACCACGTGGCCGGCTACACCCTTCTGAACGACCTTTCGGCCCGTGATCTGCAAGGCCTGACCATGCAATGGATGGCCGGCAAGGTCTTCGACGGCTCAGCGCCCTGTGGACCGGCCCTGGTCACTCCCGACGAAGCCGGGCCTCACAACGAAATCGGAATCGCGATGCATGTCAACGGCGAAGAGCGCCAGAGTTCCTCCACCGCCGACCTGATCTTCCCGGTCCCCCAGCTGATCTCCACACTCTCGTCCTGGATGACCCTCGAGCCCGGCGACATCATTTCAACCGGCACTCCATCCGGGGTCGGCCTCGCGATGGATCCCAGGACCTGGCTGGAAGACGGCGACGAACTTGTGGTCAGCTCCCCCCAGATCGGCGAACTGACCACGATGATCGCCCGTTGAACGGGAACCCCGGTCTTTCTACTTCGAAACTCCGGCCAACTCGTTCCTGACCGCCGGCAGGTTCGCCGAGAGCGGATTCCCCGGCTTCACGCCTCCGGCCGATGAAACCCCGGCCCTCAGGGCGCGGTTGCGTGCTGCCGACCAACGGACCCTGACCGGTGTGACCCTGAGCAGACGGTTCCAGGTCGTTGTGCCCACGACACCGTCGACTTCCAGTCCTCGCGACTGCTGGAACTTCCGCACCGCGCGGTAGGTGCTCGCCGAGAAAATTCCAGTTGGTTCGAGGTTGTAGCCGGCCCCGATCAGATGTTGCTGGAGCCAGACGACCTGGTCACCTTTCATGCCTCTCTCGACTGTCGGCTTTCCCGTGTATGGGCGGTAGCCGCCCACCCGGGGCACCGTCTTGCCGAGAGCCCTCCATTCAGTCGAGTTGGTTTCCTGCCAGGACCACCAGCTCGGGGCGCTGCCGTAGTTCAGCATGAAACGCCGGAACGCCAGGATCTCGCTGATCGGCGGGTTTTCGTAGGTCTGTCCGACCGGCCAGATTCGCCGTTTGTAAATCGTGTTCTGCTCCCAGGTGATCTCAACCGTGGTGCGGACTGAATCACCGATCGCATGCCAGTAGACCTGCGGCAGGTTTGCGGTGGCCGCTCCTGGACCAAGGAAGACCGAGTAGGGGAAGCTCGGGTGGTAATGCGCGTAGGGAAAAGTCGAGAGTGCGAGCGGGAAGCGGGGGCCGACGAGCCGCCGGAGTTCCCGGATGTACATGTCGGCCGCTGCGTATTTGCTCTGCTCGTATTCAGCTTCGGCGTCGATCACGAAGCAGTCCGCTCCGCGCCGCTTCGCGACTGCCGAAATTCGGGCTTCGGCAACGGGCTTGTCGCCGTACACGTACTGCCAGCCACAAACTTTGAGTCCTGCCCGGTGGAGGCGGTTCACCAGGCGGCGGTTGAACTGGCTCCAGGCATCGTCCCCGTCACCCGACTTGATGTAGACCGTGCCGACCCTGGCCCGTTTCGCTTCCCGGATGATTGATCCGAGATTCCCGCCGTTCGAATCGTCGACGTACCAGATCCACATTCCGGCACGGTTGTAGATCCCGGCCTGTGCGGGCTGTGCTGCGGACTGGATGGCCATAAAGAGCACCGGCAGAGCCAAGGCAAGCAGCCCGAAACGCCGGAAATGTGTCTTTGTCATCAGGTTCTTGAACACGGCCAGTAGAGAATCAGAGCGCCCGCAGGACTCGTCGAGGTCCGGACTTGGCTGCGGACCCAGGCTCCAGATTGGCATCAAATGGCCCTCCCATGGGGAGCTTGCGATTCCGCAGCAAGGTTTGTTTCAGGTCCGGATCGGCTCCTGGAGGCAACTTCGGAAAACCTGAGCCCGTACGGACTCCTGCTCTGTGTGATGGAAGACACAGAATCTTCATTCCCCTGTAGCCTGAAGGCAGGGAGCAGTTCAAATATCTAGGGAGGAAGTACTCGATGCGTCGCGTTGCGGTTCTGTTGATGATTCTCTTTGCGGGAACCATCTTCACCGGTTCCATCTCTGCGGTTTCCACCGCCGCCCCGGCCGACACCTCGGCCAAGAAGACCGGAAAGAAGAAAAAGAAGAAGGTCAAGGCAGTGAAGCCGCGGGTTCAGGTTCTCACCCTGAAATCCAGCCAGCTCGCCAGAGGCAAGGTGAAGGTGAAGGTCCGCGCGAACAAGCGGGCAAAGATCCGGGTTTCAGCGACCACCGGCACTTTCGATGTTCCTTCCAGTCAACTAGCCAAGGGCAAGACCGTCCGGTTCGGCAAGAAGCGGGTGAAAGTAATCACGCTCAATCTGACCGCGAATTCGAAAGTCGCCGTCAACGGCTGCGAGGCGCGAACCCTGACTTTCACGGTCGTGAACGGGAAGCGACGCACCAAGGTCACAAAGTCGATGGACCGTGACCAGGCTCCCTGCCAGCTGCCGGGGGTTGACCTGACCCGGGCTGCGACCTGTGACTTCATCGCAAAACCGAAGGAAGGCATGTGCATGCTGCCTTTCCCGAACGACTTCTACACAGTCAACGATCCTTCCAGCCCGACCGGCAAGCGGGTCAACTTCACCGCCGACGCGATGCCCAGCAACACGTCAGGCACACCGATCAACCCCGGCAAGTTCGCCGATTCAGATGGCTTCAGCCACGGCCAGGGGATTGTCGTCCGGATCCCCGGCGTTGATTCACTGGAAGCTGTCAAGGCCAACAACCTTGTCCCGCTGAACCACCTCGGTGACTACGCCAGCCCCGACCAGAAAGTCGTGGTCATCAACACCAGGACCGGTGAACGACATCCGATTTGGGCGGAAGCCGACTCGAACGCCACCTCGGATCAATCGCGAACCCTGGAGATCAAGCCCGCCGAGAACTTCGATGCGGGTGGCCATTACATCGTGGCCCTGCGGAACCTCACCGACGTCAACGGCAGTCCGCTGACGGCACCGACAGCCTTCCGCTATTACCGCGACCAGATCCCGTCAAGCCAGTCCGGAATCAATGACCGGCGGCCACACTTCGAAAAGCTCTTCGAGAAGCTCCGCGAAGCGGGAATCAAGCGGAACGACCTCTACCTGGCCTGGGATTTCACTGTCGCCAGCAATGAGAACAACTACAAGCGTGCGCTCAGCATGCGCGACCGCGCTTTCGCCGAGCTTGGCGACACGAACCTCGGTGACCAGATCGTCCAGGGTAACGCGCCGACGTTCCAGATCGACAATGTCCAGACGTTCACCCCCATCCAGAACCCCCGGATCGCCCGCAAGATTCAGGGCAGCTTCATGGTGCCATGCTTCCTCGAGCCGAGTTGCGGCCCGGGAGGAACGATGAAACTCACCGCAGACGGGCTGCCGACACGTAATGGCTACTACCAGGCCAACCTGGATTGTGTCGTTCCCCAGGTTGGTGTCGAGCCGGGAGCGGCCAAGACCCGGCCGATGGTTTTCGGGCATGGCCTGTTCGGCCGGGCTGACGGCGTGTATGGCGGCGTGAACCCTGAGCTCGCCGATACCGGGATGACGCTTTGTGCCACCGACGAAATCGGAATGGCCAGCAACGACGTGGTCCAGGTCATGACCACCGCGCTGCCTGACCTGTCCAACTTCGACGTGCTGGCTGACCGTCTCGCCCAGGCATTGATCAACGAGTTGTACCTGGCCCGGCTCATGTACCACCCCCAGGGGCTCGGTACTCACGCCGCCTTCCAGGACGGCGACGGATACACGGCCGGTGAATCGGTAATCAGAACCGACCATGTCTTTTACATGGGCGCCAGCCAAGGAGGAATCCTGGGAGGACCACTGACCGCCCTCTCGCCGGACTTCATTCAGTCGTCGCTACTGGTCGGGGCGATGACCTACTCGATCCTGCTGCCTCGCTCGACCAACTACGACCTCTACAAGCTGTTGCTTTACGGGTCGTATCCGGACGAAATGGTCCACCCGCTTCTGCTGCAGCTGATGCAGATGCTCTGGGACCGTAGCGAGCCGAACGGTTACACCCACGTGATGACCGACAATCCGCCACCGAACACGCCAGCCCACAAGATCACCCTCCAGGTGGCACTGGGCGACCATCAGGTGTCCAACTTCACCTCGGACACCATGGCCCGTTCGCTGGACATGAAGACCAACCAGGTCCCGGTCGATCCTGGCCGTTGGCCGGACTATGACGTGCTCTGGAATGTGCCAAGACTGACCTCGGCTGATTTCCCGTACCGCGGCAGCAACATCATCTATTTCGATGGTGGTCCCGTCCGCCCGAATCCGAACAACCCGAGCCAGACGATCGGCACTGATGTTCCGCCGCTGATCAACCAGCCGAACCGGGTTGCCCAGGATCCACACGGCGCCCCGGGCGGCGCGAGTCTCGCGGTCGCCCAGACCTCGTCATTCCTGCAGCCGAACGGCTATATCTCGGACCTGTGTCCGTCCCGCGCCTGTTATGGCGATTCCTGGGACGGCAGCCTGCCCTAGGGAAAGCCAGCCAGCGATTGTGAAAGCCCCGGAGCGTCCTGGCTCCGGGGCTTTTCTTTACCCGGGAAACATCCCGGCCGTCCCGGACCGGACGCCTTCACCCGGTCGTCCCGGACCTGGCACCCGATTGGGTCGCTCAGCGGGCCGGCCGGTAGATAACCCTGTTGCCGAGCAACTCGGAGACGGTGACCAGCCTGTATCCGCGCCGTCGCAGACCGGTGATCGCCGAATCGAGCGCCGCGACTGTGCCGCTGCGCGGTCCGCCACCATCATGCATCAGGACGATCGAGCCGGGCCTCACCCGGTGGACGATGGTTGACGAGATCGAAGCAGCACCGGGCAGCTTCCAGTCGCTGGTGTCGACATCCCAGTTCACTGTCTTCATCCGGTTTGCCCGGACGGACTGTTTGAGAGTGCTGCTCACTGCCCCGTAGGGGGGCCGGAAAAGACACGGACGGAACCCGGTCACCTGCCGGATTCGCCTTGTTGATCGACGGATGTTCGAGCCACTGGGAAGCTGGTCATGGTCGTAACTGTGGTTGGCGACCTCGTGCCCGAGGGCAAGCACCCGGCGTGCGGATCGCGGATTACTGGCAACCTGCTGGCCGAGCATGAAGAATGTGGCCTTGGCGTTTCGCCTGGCGAGAATCCGGAGGATGGCCGGTGTGTAATCACTGGGTCCGTCGTCAAAGGTGAGGGCGACCCTCTTGCGGCCGCGCGGTCCGTGAGTTACGAATTCACCATTGCCGCCGGTACAGCCGACCGCGACCACCGGCCGCAACCCGTAGACCGCGCGGCGTTTCGGCGGGTACTGGCTGAGGCAGTCTTCGCTTGGCTTCGCGGTCGGCCCTCCGGACGGACAGCCGCCAGAGTGATTGACCACCCGCCATGCGTATCTGCCTGGCGGGAGTCCCGCATCACGAGGGTCGAAGGTAGCGACGATCTGCAGGTCATTTACCTTTTTGACTTCAGCTCTGATCACTTTGCTGGACCTGACCTTGCCGCTTGCCGAGGTCCGGGATACCCCGAGTGCCCGATAGGTTCGGTCGCTGCCCCCAAGGCAGATCCGCACAACACTGGACCTGCCCTTGCGGTTCATCAGCAGACAGGTGTATCTCTGGTTGCCGCGGATGAAATCCGGTCGACGATCCAGTTTGCCCATGTTGACCTGCTGGCTGACCCTGACCTGGAAGATCAACGAGCGGCCTTTCTGACTCAGCTTCGCGCCGCGGATCGGGTTCTGGTCAGCGCTCGTAGCGTTCGAAGGGACCATCACCGCCAGTCCGGCGATCAGCATGAAAAAAGCCAGCAGCGCAAGGTTCTGGCGCATCCTGACCCTCGACCGGGCTGTCCCTTTAGCTCCGGACTCCATCTGCATGGCAGTATAGGCTCCGGTCACAGCCCTCAATGGACCGATCTCACAGCAACGATGAGCCCCTCCACCGCCCTCAGATCTGGTCTCGTGATGTTCCTGCTGGTCGCCGTTCTGGCCGTCCTGCTCGCGATTCTCCTTCCCAAATCATTCTTTGTTGACTGGGGCTGGCTTTCCGGTCCGACCGCGCTCTTGCTCTGTGCGTTCGGTACCGCGAAGATTCTCGGTTTGCCGGTTGCCCGCACGCTGATGGGTGTGCTGATCGCCGCTGTCCCGGGACTGTTGGGTGTCGCGGTCGACGTTCACTGGCTCGGCACCTTGCTCGCGGTGATCGCCTTCGCAGTCTGGTGCGGATTCGGGCCGGAACCGAAACGGGCCTGATTCAGTTGCCGTCGGCGACAGGTGGCAGCAGCAGTTCGGTGATCACCGCGCGATGGTCGGTACCGTCGATCTTCTCGACGTCGTACTGACCGAACGAGATTCCTTTCTCGGCCAGCACCCGGTCGAGGGTGACCGGCAGCCTGG
This sequence comes from Solirubrobacterales bacterium, assembly GCA_020438345.1. GTDB lineage: Bacteria > Actinomycetota > Thermoleophilia > Solirubrobacterales > 70-9 > 67-14. The sequence continues at coordinate 21,135 of JAGQUU010000153.1, forward strand.
GTTCCAGCCGAGCGGGCCAGGTGCTGATAAGTCCTTCGCCGGTGACCTCGGCCGCATCGCGGTAACCGGTGTCGAGAAGGTCACGGAGGTTTACATGGTCAAGCGTCGCATTGAAATCACCGGCCAGAACCAGGGGCAGATTCGCGCTGTACGCCTCCGGCAGTGACCCGAACTCTGCTGCCCACTGTGAAGTCCGGGCCGGGGTGGTCGGGGCCATCGGATGGACCGACACAAGCTGGATCGGAATCGACGCGGGGACTTCGATGTCGGCGACCGGCTGATGAAATTCGGCGGTGAGGCTGCCCCGGTCCCGGAGCGGCCAGCGCGAGTAGATCGCACCGCCCGTGGCCCCGGCTTCGGGCTGCAGGACGCGGTGCGGATAGTCGGATCCGAAGCCGACACGATCAAGCTCGACCGCCGCTTTCGGGGTCAGCTCCTGCACTGCGATCAGGTCGATATCCCTCGCCCGGGCGAGGTCGACAACCTGATCGGCGTGGGCATGACCCACTCCGAGGTTGAGCGCCAGAACCCTGACCGGCTGGCCTCCCGGGACTTCTTCGGGTCCGCCGATCTCCCGGGGCAGCACCGCCAGCGCGAGGGCGATCACTGCCAGGAGCAGAAAGCCGGCCGCCAGCCAGCGGCGGCAAAGCACCACAACCAGCAGGGCCAAAAGTGAAAGTAACAGCATGTAGGGCGTGTATGCGACCAGCTGGACCAACGGGAACCCCCGCTCGAGCCCGCCGATTCGCATGATCACCCAGAGCATGCAGCCGCCGGCCAGAAGCCAGCAGAACACGCTGACCCAGGTCCGCCGGGGAGGTTTCTCACTGCCTGTCAAGGCGGGGATTATCCCCGCCCGCCCCGGGAGAGGCTTCTTCTGGCCGGCCTCTGGTCTATTTCTTGACGTTGACCGTCTTCTTGACCGTCTTGCTGCCGGCGTTGTCGGAAGTCACCTTGAAGCTGACCTGGAACTTGCCGGTCTTCTTGAACTTGATTTTCAGCTTGATGGTTCCGGTCGCGCCGGCCGCGATCGCTCCCAGGCCCTTGCCGGCACTGACTCCCTTGCCACTTGCGCTGGCCCCAACCCCGGTCGCCGTCGTATTGCCGCTGTTGGACGCTTTGATCGTGTAGGTGACGCTCTTTCCCTTCCGGGAGCTGGATGGTCCGCTTACGGTGACCATGTTGATCGAGGCGTACTTGCCAGCCGGCCCAGTCGGGCCTGAAGGCCCGGAAGGTCCGGAAGGGCCGGTCGGACCCTGAGGCAGGGTTCCCCCGGTCCCTTCGAGGGACACGACCGGATCTGTTTCACCGTTGGTCCGTACCGTCAGGGACGCCGATCTGGTGCCGCTGGTCTTGGGGCTGAAGAAGACCCTGGCCGAGCACTGGTCTCCTTCGAAGAGGACCCTCCGGCAGTTGTCGCTGCCGATGAAGAAGTCCCCGGGCTGGGCCCCGCCGAAGGCGAAGCCGTTCACATTCATCGGCGCCACCCCGTCGTTCTCGACGAGAACAACTTCCGGCGGGCTGACCAGACCCAGCGGGATCGGCGTGGGATTGCCGAAGGTCAGCGAGTTGGGGGCGGCCGCGGGATCGGGGGCGTTGATCAGAACCGTCGCGAGGTTCGCGGTTCCGGAAGCACCGACTATGTCCCTGGCACCGTCGCCGTTGAGATCAGTGACCGTCACCGAGTAGGCGGTCGCGACCGGCAGGCTGATCCCGGTACCGAAGGTTCCGTCCCCGACTCCGGGCAAGATCATGCTGGTCGGCGAGTTCTTGCCGGCAACGATGTCCAGGGCGCCATCGTTGTTGACATCCCCGAGGGCGACCGACAAGGCAGTGCCCGACCCGACCGAATAGAAGACAGCAGGATCGAAGGTAGCCGGCCCCGTGGCGAGCAGGACAGACACTGTCGAGGAACCTGAATTCGCAACCACGAGATCGGGACGGCCGTCACCGTTCAGGTCCGCGGCGCTGACATCGGCGGGGGCAAAACCGGTCGGGAAGTTGGCCGCTGCGCCGAATGTTCCGGTTCCCGTCCCGAGCTTGACCGAGACGTTGCTGTCTCCGCCGTTTGCGGTCACCAGGTCAAGTTTTCCGTCGTTGTTGAAATCGGCGGCGGCGATTGAACGGGAGAACTTGCCGGTGGGGTAGGACAACGGTATGCCGAAACTCCCGAAGCCGGTGCCCGTGAGGACCGA
>JAGQUU010000154.1 GCA_020438345.1 Solirubrobacterales bacterium
CTTAACCTTCATAAGCTCTGTGGCGACGCTAACCCCACCGTCCCACCGTCCCACCGTCCCACTCGCAGTCTATCCCCCAAGCTCTTCCGCAAGCCCAATCAGAATCCCTTCAGGCCCCCGGATGTAGCAGAGCCGATACGCGTCCTCGTACTGGACGACATCCCTGCCAACGAGTTGCGCGCCATGCTCGCGGAGCCGGGAGAGGGTCGCATCGATGTCATCGACGGCGAACATCACCCGGAGGTATCCAAGCGAGTTCACCGGGGCGTTCCGGTGGTCGGCGACTACATCCGGCGCGAGGAAGCGTGAAAGTTCGAGCCGGCTGTGACCGTCCGGAGTGCGCATCATGGCGATCTCGACGCTCTGGTCGCCCAGCCCCGTGACGCTTCCGGCCCACTCTCCTTCCACCTTCATTCGCCCCTCAAGCTCGAGGCCAAGTTCACGAAAGAACCCGATAGCGGCCGTGAGGTCTTCAACGACAATTCCGACGTTGTCCATCCTGAGTGCCATCTGGCCAGATTACTGCGCGGCAATCACTTCTCCGCCAGGTGACGTACGGGCCGACCCAGACAGGTGACGATACGGCCACGGTGACACCTGTGCCGCGGAAATACGGACGGAGCGGGGCAGCTATTCCCAGCGGATCCTGACCGGAACCTTTGCAAGTTCAGCGAAGGTTTTTCGTTCAAGCCGGTACGAAGCGCCCCTGATGAAACGGCCCGCCGGACCCCAAAGTGCGACCCAGGCGATCACGACGAAAGTCTGGGCAAAAAGGGTTTCGACGCTCCCGCCGTCGCTGCCGTCACTGATCAGGACCGAGATCACCATTGCGACGAAGAAGACGATAAAGCCAACCCGGGTTTCCCTCGCAACGAGGCTGCGGCGGATCCAGTGCCGGCGTGCGTCAATCGAGGTCTGTTCCATGTCGTGCCGGAAGGCGGCAAGAATTGACTGCTCCAGCTCTTCCCTTCGCGCACTGGCGGGCAGAATCAACAAAAGCCGATCTGGTGATTTCCGGTCGATTCGCCCCTCGTCCCAGGCGTCAAGTATCCGCTCCCTGGCATCGTCGTTGAGGAAACGCTTTTCGAGCGGTTCGGCACTCCATTCGTCAAACATCCTGTCCAGCGACGGTACTCTGATCGCGACTTCGTTCACGAGATCACCCTATTGCCGTCAGGCAGTTCACTATCGCCTGCTGCTGATCGCAATGATGTGGTGGTGGCCAGAGTCATCTTCGGTTTCCTGCCCCCGCTCGCCCTGATGGGAGTGATCTTCCTGCTCTCGGCGCAGTCGGACCTTTCCACCGGCCTCGGATTCTGGGACCTGCTGCTGCGGAAGCTTGCTCACATGATCTCCTACGGACTGCTCACCCTTCTCTGGTGGCGAGCGCTTGCACCCTTGACGGGACGGGCGCTGCCGGCAGCGATCCTGAATTCCCTGGTCTACGCGATGAGTGACGAGTACCACCAATCTTTCGTCGAAGGCCGGGTTGGTAGCCCGGTTGATGTTGCGATCGACACGGCGGGTATCGCCATGGCAGCTGCTTTGGTTCGTAGCGGGAAGCTAACCCGCATCGGCGAGAGATTTCATTGATTGCTTGCAATTCTTGAACCCCGCGGTTAGGTTCAGGGGTGGCGGCAAGTCTGGGAAGCAATTTTGCCGTCACCGGAAACCAGATCCAGGCAATTCGTTGCATTAACTGGAGGGGGTAGAGATGGATTCGAGTCGAGGTTCAGCAGCACCGCGGTTGGCGTTGCTGGGCGCGCTATTGGCGTTCTTTGTGGGCGCATTGCTCTTGCCGGCAGCGGCAGAGGCCGCACCAAACCACTTTCTGAAGATTTACAAGGTCGAGGTGCAGGTTGACCTGGACGGTGGTGAGTACGCCCACGAGCACACCTACTGCAATCCCGGCGACTATGCGGTCGATGGCATGTGGCGAGTTGATCATGTCGACCAGGCCAACCCTCAGATCGGGGTCTTCGGTGACCTGCGCGATGTGACGGTAAGCCGCTCCTACAGTGACCTCCAGCAGGGAGGTGACGCCGCCAAATGGCATTTCGAAATGACCAACAAGGCGGACGGTCGCGCTCAGGTGAAGATCTTCGCGACCTGTCTCGGCAGCAAGACCGTGGAAAACAGCCATCAGCACAACATCAGGATCAGAGCGAAGAAGACCACGACGTGGTTCCCCGGTAGCGACTTCTCAAGTGCGGCGCTCGGCTGCATACCGGGACTGGAAGTTGCCGTCGGACCCGGGTTCAAGCGGCTCGCGGGTGGTGATGTCTGGCTCAAGAGTTCCTACCCGGGCAACCCGCTCAGCTCATCCTGGAACTGGAACTTCACGGTGTCTGCGCCGACATCGATGGAAGTCAGCGTGCTCTGTCTGAGACTCAGAACCGACCCCACCTGGGGTCACAGACACAACCTCCAGATCCACCTGAAGCCCGGCTATTGGCCGCTTGGGGCAAGGACCCTGACCAAGAACGCGGTCCAGGAGAAACGGGTCGCTTGTCAGGACCACTACAAGGCGATTGTGGGAGCGCTTGGAATCGCACCATGGAACCACGGGTGGATTCACTTCCTCGGGATGGACCCTCGGCCCAAGTCCCGTGCGTTCAAGTTCTGGAATACCGACCCGTTCAACGACCTGCCCGTCTATCTGGCGACGCTGTGTCTGAACGTACGAACGGGTAACCAATACTGATCGGCCGCGCCTCTGCTGCGTGATCAGGAAATGCGAAGGGCCGGCTCCAGGCGAGCCGGCCCTTCTGCTTCCTGAGGCCCCGCTGGTTGAAGTCACCGGCAGGTCCGCGTCGCTGAACCGCTCCGGTCAGTCGAGGTCGAAGCGGTCGGCGTTCATCACCTTGGCCCAGGCCGCGATGAAGTCGGTCACGAACTTGTCCTTCGCGTCATCGGAGGCGTAGACCTCGGCGACGGCGCGGAGCTCGGAGTTGGAGCCGAAGACCAGATCGGCCCGGGTGCCGGTCCATCCCGTACCTGGCGACTCGAAGGTGATCGAGTCTGCGTCGGCCGGCTTCCACTCTGTCTCGAAGGAGAGGAGGTTCACGAAGAAATCATTCGTGAGAGTCCCCGGGTTCGCAGTCAGGACACCGTGGGCGGAGCCGCCGGTGTTTGCGCCGAGCACTCGCAAACCACCAACCAGGACCGTCATCTCCGGGGCGGTCAAGCCGAGCAGATTGGCCCGGTCGAGGAGCAGATACTCGGCTGGCAGTTTCTGATCGCCGCTCAGGTAGTTGCGGAAACCGTCTGCTGACGGCTCGAGATAGGCGAATGACTCGACATCGGTTTGCTCCTGGGTTGAATCGCCACGACCCGGGGTGAACGGGACCGCCACCTCGTGGCCGGCCTCCCTGGCGGCTTGCTCAACCGCAGCACTACCGGCCAGGACGACCAGGTCGGCGAACGAGACTTCCTTGCCTTCAGGAGCCTGGTCGTTGAACCCGGCCTGGATGCCTTCCAGCACTTCGATCACCCTGGCGAGCTCCGCCGGGTCATTGACCTTCCAGCTCTTCTGTGGCTCGAGCCGGATACGGCCGCCATTGGCGCCGCCCCGCATGTCGCTCGAACGGAAGGAAGAGGCAGAAGCCCAGGCGGCCGATACCAGCTGGGAAATCGATAGTGCTGACCCGAGGATCTGCTCTTTCAGTGCGGCGATGTCCACCTCATCGACCAGCTCGTGTTCAACCGCCGGGATCGGGTCCTGCCAGATCAGCTCCTCGTTCGGGACCTCCGGGCCGAGGTAACGGGTGGCCGGGCCCATGTCACGATGGGTGAGCTTGAACCAGGCGCGGGCGAAAGCATCCGAGAATGCTTCCGGGTCCTGAAGGAAACGGCGGGAGATCTTCTCGTATTCGGGATCAAACCTGAGCGAAAGGTCGGTGGTCAGCATCCGCGGTTCCTGTCGTTTCTCCGGGTCGGCTGCCCCCGGCACCATGTCGGCACCACCGCCATTGACCGGCCGCCACTGCTGTGCACCTGCCGGGCTCTTGGTCAGTTCCCATTCGTAGGCGAAGAGAATGTGGAAGAACTCGTTGTCCCAGCGGGTCGGGTGGTAGGTCCAGGTGACCTCCAGCCCGCTGCCGATCTGATCGGCACCTGTTCCGCTGCCGTAGCTGCTCTTCCAGCCGAGGCCCTGCTGCTCAAGCGGGGCCGCTTCCGGTTCCGGACCGACGTACGGTTCCGGATCGGCCGCGCCATGGGTCTTGCCGAAGGTGTGGCCTCCGGCGATCAGGGCGACCGTCTCCTCGTCATTCATCGCCATTCGAGCGAAAGTCTCACGGATGTCCCTGGCCGCGGCGACCGGATCCGGATTGGCGTTGGGGCCTTCCGGATTGACGTAGATCAGGCCCATCTGAACCGCGGCCAGGTTGTTGTCGAGGTCTCGATCGCCGGTGTAGCGCTTGTCGCCGAGCCATTCCTTCTCGGGGCCCCAGTAGACATCCTCGTCCGGTTCCCATTCCTCCACACGGCCGCCGGCGAACCCGAAAGTCTTGAAGCCCATCGATTCGAGCGCGACGTTGCCGGCCAGGATCATGAGGTCACCCCAGGAAAGCCTGCGGCCGTACTTCTGCTTGACCGGCCAGAGCACACGGCGGGCCTTGTCGAGGTTGACGTTGTCGGGCCAACTGTTCAGCGGCGCGAAGCGTTGCTGGCCGTGGCCACCGCCGCCGCGGCCGTCCATCACCCGGTAGGTACCTGCGGAATGCCAGGCCATACGGATGATCAGCGGGCCGTAATGCCCGAAATCGGCTGGCCACCAGTCCTGGGAAGTCGTCAGAACCTTGTTGATCTCGGCCTTCACCGCGCCGAGGTCGAGTGACTCGAACTCTGTCGCGTAGTCGAAATCTTCGCCGTAGGGGTTTGTTTCAACCGGATTCTTGGCGAGGATCTTCAGATTCAGCCGATTCGGCCACCAGTCGATGTTGCCCCCGCTCTCGGTCGGGGAGGGGAAGCGATCATCGTGGACGACGGGACAACCGCCGCTGCCTTCGTCGTTGACTTCACCAATTACGGCTTCGGGATGATCAGACAAGGGATTCCTTTCGGGGGGATTCATCGTTGGTTGCTTTGGCGGTGCAGTCGGGACAAAGGCCCCGGTACACGACCTCGGCCTCATCGATCACGAAACCGTGGTCATCCGAGGCAGTGAGGCAGGGTGCATGGCCGACCGCACAGTCGACGTCCGCGATTGAGCCGCAGGAGCGGCAGACGATGTGGTGATGGTTGTCTCCAACCCGCGATTCGTATCGGGCGACTGAACCAGGAGGCTGGATGTGGCGAATCAGACCGGCGCCGGTGAATGCCCGAAGTACGTCGTAAACGGCCTGATGGGAAACATCCGGCAGGTCTTTTCTCACCACGTCGATGATCGAATTCGTGTCGGCATGCGGATTCTCGTAGACCGCGTCGAGTACGGCGACCCGGGGACGGGTTACCCGGAGATCCACGTCTCGCAGGAGCGTTTCGTATTCCGCGGTTGAGGGCACTCCCGTAGTTATACCGCTTTTCTTGAATGAATCCAGTTTGCCCGTTCATGCCTGAGTCGGAAGGTGCCCGGGCCGGGCCAGGGTGGTGTCCGGACCGGGCCGGGCCATGGTGGTGGCCGGGCCGGGTCAGGGAGGTGTCCGGGCTGGCGCCCAGATCGCCCGTTGTCGGCAGCTCTGACGGGGTGCTTGCGACCAGAGTTATGTCAAGCGCATTTCCACGCACAGAAAGAAATATCTGCAGAGCCGAACAGTGTTTGGTATCGTCGCGTCCACATGGGGGCTATACGCAGTTACGAGGATGGATCTGTCACCGAAGTTTGCGGGCCAAAGGGCAGGTCAAAGCGCGTTCCGATGCTCACGGCGCTCATCGCCTGCATTGCAGCTCTGCTGCTGCCAGCCAGCGCCAATGCCTGGATGGACATCGACTCCCCAGGGCCGTACACCAACGACAACACGCCGCTGATCGCCGGTGACGCCGAGATCAATTTCTACATCGGCACCTACTCCAAGCTCGGCTGCCAGGAAGTGATCGATTCCTTCTGCATCCCGTACTTCTACATCCTGCCGAGCATCGGCTACACCGATGTGTTGTTCGACCTCTACAAGCGCGATACGCCCGCCAATTACTGGTGCTCGGATGTATGCGTGAACCACGTGAACGACCAGTACGTAACCACCCCGACCCCGCCGATAGACGATCCTTTCGCCTACAGCCAGCCTTACTCCTACAACTCACCCAAGCTGGCGGACGGGCGTTGGCGCCTGCGGGTAACTCACTACGGTGAAGATGCCCCCTCACCGACTCTGGATCGGGATTTTGTCGTTGACACGCGGGCTCCGTCGGGAACTGCGATCACGGCGATGCCACCGCAGTTTTCGAATGACACAACCCCGACCTTTGACTGGACGGCCAGCGATCCGGCACCTTCTTCCGGGCTTGTCTTCATGTGCAGCCTCGATGGCGCGGGATGGGTTGAATGCCCGAACGACAAGACTTTCAACACCCCCGAGGGTGATCACACACTTCAGGTCAAGGCAACCGACCGGGCGGGCAACGAGGATCCGAACGTCCAGTCCTACTCCTGGATGGTCGACACGACGCCGCCTGTCCTGACCATCAACCAGCCGCTCTCCAAGGGACGCTATCTGCTCCACCAGGGGCCGACGGCCGACTTCAACTGTGTTGACCCGCTTTCAGGTGGGCCACCACCGGTCGCTTCAGGGATCGACTCCTGCGGGTCGAACCCGGTCAATGACGAGGACCTCGGCCCGCACCTCTTCACGGTGAATGCGACCGATCGGGCAGGCAACTCTTCCAGCAAGTCGGTTGCTTACACGATCGATCCGCCCGACTACGGGGAATTCCTGATGGAGAGCCATCCTCTGGCCTACTACCGCTTCAACGAAGCGCTCGGTTCGGACCCGATGCTCGACAGCTCCGGAAACCACAACGACGGCATCTACCAGAACGGGATCGCGCTCAGGCGTGACGGCGCCACCGCATGCGAGCGGCGTCCGCACCCGCCGCGGGCCTGTGAGCTCGCCAACCCCGCCGAGAACAAAGCGGCCTTCTTCCCGGCCCGCGACGGCCACGGCTACGTGAACGGAATCACCGCTCCGACCACTGCCTACACGATGGAAGCATGGGTCAAGCCCCGTGACGGTGCCGACATGATGGTCATGAGCCACGGTGGTGGCGGTCAGTTGTTCATCAAGGATGGCAAGCTCGCCTTCCGCCAGGTCCAGGACACGATCCAGTCGAACGCGGCGGTCACACCGGGGGTCTGGAGCCACGTTGCGGCAACCTGGAATGGCAGCATCACCCGGCTCTACGTGAACGGCCAGCAGGTCGCAAGTTCGAACACGGCCAACAAGGCTCCGTCCGGCACTGCGACCTTCTACATCGGCTATGGCGAGATGGCCCCCTGGTTCCACGGTGAAATGGACGAGGCAGCCTACTACCCGACTGCGGTCAGTTCGCACCTGATCCGCGACCGCTGGAAGGTCGGTGTCGCCAAAGACAACCCGTCGCTTGAGCGGGGCAATTCACCGTTCAATACCGAGGGTCCGTTCACCGACCCGCAGTCGCCGAAGAACGGCGGCCTCTACGCGCCGACCAAGACTCCGAACGCAGACTTCACCTGTTCGGATGTGGACGACCTGCCCGGTGATTCCGACATCGCCAGTTGCACTGCGACGGTGGACGGAAACCCGATCAGTAACGGCGGGGCACTCCCCGACTCGCTTGGCCCGCACACCTTCACCGTGACCGCAGTGGACGAGAGCGGCAACACCTACGTGCACCACCACAGCTACACGGTCAAGAAGTTCGCGGACCTGTTCAACACCGATAGCCCGGTTCTCTACTGCCGCCTCGGGGAGACTTCTGGCAGCACCCTGGTCGACTCGTCGGGCAACGGCAACAACGGCGAATACAAGAACGATCAGGAGTCCGGCCCGGTCGGTATTTCCGGTGACGGGGACCACGCCAGGAACTTCTTTGGCAAGGGTGGCTACGGCTACGTGAATGATGTCGCTGCTCCGAGGTTCCAGTCGACCCTGGAAGCCTGGGTCTTCCCGGTTGACGGGCGTGACCAGTCAGTGGTTGGCCATGGTGACGCGGGCGAGATCTACATCAAGGACGGTCAGTTCAGGTATCGCCGCATGGATACCACGGTGACCTCGTCGGTACCGGTCCAGGTTGGTGCTTGGCAGCAGGTGGCCGGCACCTGGGATGGCGCCGACATCCGGATCTACGTGAACGGTGTCGAAACCGGCAAGACCGAGTCCACGAAGCGGCCGAGTTCCGTTTCGACCTTCTATGTCGGATTCGGGGAACTCGCCCCCTGGTTCTACGGTGCGATCGACGAAGTCGCCTACTACCCGGTCGCCCTGAACACCAACCGGGTCTACCAGCATTGGCTGGCCGATCCGCCGCCGGACGACATCACCTCCGTCCCGGGCGGCACCATCGAGCCGGATACGGGCACAGACCCGAACACCCCGGTCACCCATGAACCCGGTGGTCCGGGGTCCGGTGAACCAGGCGGGGATCCCGGCGCAGGGAACGGCGACGGCACGATCGAGCCAATCTCGACTGAAGCCGGCGATACGGCGGCGAAACCGACCACCAATTCGAAAACCAAGGCGAAGAAGCGCAAAGCCCGGATCAAGAACTGCAAGAAGATCAGCAACAAGGCAAAGCGCAAGGCCTGCCTGAAGCGGGCCCGCTCGAACTGATTCGCCACCACCGCGGGCGCGGTATCTGACCCGCGAAGTCCGGTCTGAGTCGGGATCCGGCCCGCCAGATCCGGTCTGATCTGCGATCCGGCGGTGGGACCTAGCCCCGGGTCGCCCGGTGGCGGACCGCCTTGAGCATGCGACGTGTGACCCTTGCGTGGGCGCTCGAGTCGATCACCGCGGCTTTGTAGGCGCGTCCGTGGATGCCCGGAAACTTTGCGTTGGTGGTCGCCGAAAGCCTTGATTTGCCGAAGGGCTCCTCGGTGATATCCCAGGTGAGCGAGTAGGTGGAGAACCGGTGACTTCCCGTGAGTTCCAGCTGCTGCGCGGGCTTTGACCCGGATACCCGGAACCCGATCCGGGTCGAGCCGACCTGGTCGAGTCTGCCTTCGTTTGAATCGGGATCGACTCCGATAAGTCTGGCGTAGGCGGTGAAGAGTTTCCCGCCCGAATCACCGAAGGTGTCCGTCAGTGCCCGCCAGACAGTTTCGCGGTCGGCGTCGACCAGGATCGTGTGTCGGTCAATGAACGGCAGCTCCTGAGCCATTGGTTCGAGACTACCGGCGGTTGTGGAGTGCGGCATGTGAGCCTCGCACCCTTCTCAGAGGGTGGTGCCTGCTTCTTCCGCGAGTTCCCCGGCGGGCAGACCATCGGGATCCTCATCACCTTCCGGCTGGCGGGCCGGTTCGAGCACGATCGCGGCCAGCGCCAGAGCGACCACCACCAGTCCGGCAGCGACCCAGAATGCGATCTCGTATCCGCCAGTCAGGGCTTCCGGGCGGGAATGGCCCGCGGCCAGCAGGCCGTCGGTCTTCGACGCAGCGATCGTCGCCAGAACCGCCAGTCCGATCGCGGCGCCGACCTGGGCGGTCGTGTTGACCAACCCTGATGCCAGGCCGGCATCGGCCCGGGTCGCGCCGGACATCGCCAGGGTCATAAGCGAGGGGAAGCAGACGCCGACTCCGGAACCGAGCAGGATCGTCGAGGGAAGCACATCCGTGAAGTAGTTGCCGTCGACCGGGACCCGGGCAAACAGGGCAAGGCCGGTCGCGATCAGAACAAGACCGGCGATCAGGCAACTGCGGGCGCCGAAGCGCATGATCAATGGTTCCGAGAACTTGACCGAAAGGGTGCCCATGACAAGCGTGGTTGGCAGGTTGGCGAAGCTGGTTTCGATAGTGTCGTAGCCGAGTACTTCCTGCAGGTAGAGCACCCCGAGGAAGAAGAGGCCGAACATGCCGGCCACGGTCAGGGCCTGGATCGCGTTCGCTCCGGAGACGTTGCGGGACTTGAAGATCCTGAGCGGAACCAGAGGGTTGGCGACTGTCGATTCGCGGACGATGAATGCGACAAGCAGGAGAAAGGACCCGGCCGAGCAGGCGAGCGTTGTCAACGATCCCCATCCTTCCCTGGCCGCCGGTTCGACGATCGTGAACACGCCGAGCATGAGCGATGAGGTGATCAGCGCGGCCCCGAGAACGTCGGCGCCCTTGGCGAATCCGAGACCCTTGTCGCGGTCAACCAGTTTGAGTGAGAAGTATGCGGTGGCGATACCAATCGGCAAGTTGATGAAAAAGATCCAGTGCCACGAGAGCAGTTGGGTGAGGACGCCGCCAGCCAGCAGGCCGACCGATCCCCCTGCTGACGCCACGAAGGCGTAGACGCCGATCGCCTTGGCCTGTTCCCTTGGCTCCGGGAACATCGTCACGATCATGCCGAGTACGACTGCAGCGGTCAGAGCGCCTCCAACTCCGGCCGCGAACCGGGCCGCGACCAGCCAGACATCGCTCTGAGCGAAGCCGCAGAGCACCGAGGCCGTAGTGAACACGGCAAGGCCGACGATGAATACATCCCGACGGGAGATCAGGTCACCGAGCCGGCCGGAAAGCAAAAGCAGGCCGCCGAAGGCGATCAGGTAGGCGTTCACCACCCAGGCGAGGCCCGTCTGGGAGAACCCCAGATCCTTCTGGATAGCCGGCAGGGCGACGTTTACCACCGTGGCGTCGAGCACGATCATCAGCACTCCCGCGCAGAGCACGTAGAGGGCGATCCAGCGGGAGCGATCCGTGCTCTCGACCTGGTTCGATTCGACTGGGGTGACTGGAACTTCGAACTGGTCGGTCAAGCGACTCAGGTTAACGAAAACGATTCCCCGGACAGTGGGGTTAACCCTACGGTTACCCGTTATCGCCCTACGGCTATCCGTTTACCTCAACCGCCGGTGAAAGTCAGGTACAGGAGGAAGAGATTGAGCGAGATGATGATCGCAGCGAAGATCGAAGCCAGCACTGTGGTCGCCCGGTGGTTCTCGAATCCATCGCCCATCACTTCACGGTTTGCTGTGAGCAGGATCAGCGGCACCAGGGCGAAGGGAATGCCGAAGGAAAGTACGACCTGGCTGATGACCAGGGCCCGGGTCGGGTCGACACCGATGGCGAGGATGACCAGGGCAGGGGCCATCGTTATCGCCCGCCTTAGAAACAGTGGAATGGTGCGGTCGATGAATCCCTGCATCACCACCTGGCCGGCGAAAGTGCCGACGCTGGACGCTGCGATCCCCGAGGCGAGCAGGGCGATACCGAAGGCGATCCCGGCGGCCGGACTGACCAGTTCCTTCAGCCCTTCGAAGGCACCTTCGATCGAGTCGATGCCGGTGCCGCCGAGCACCGCCGCCGCGATCGCGAGCATCGACATGTTGATGAAGCCGGCGATCCCCATCGCGAGACCCACATCGACCTTCTGGAAGCGGATCAGTTCGTGGCGTTCACCGTCGTCACGGGGTGGAATCCGGTTCTGGGTCAGGGCCGAATGAAGGTAGATCACATGAGGCATGACAGTGGCCCCGATGATTCCGACCGCCAGCAGAAGGCTGTCGGTGCCGTCGAGCTTCGGAATGAAGCCTTCGACAACCCCGGAGGCATCCGGCCCGATTTTGAATGCCTCGTAGAGAAAACCGATCAGGATTACCCCGAGCAGCCCGATGATTGCGGTTTCGAATCGGCGATAGCCCCGGCTGTGGAGGGCAAGAAGGCCGAAGGCCAGGGCGCTGCCGATCAGGCCGCCGGTGAAAAGCGGCACCCCGAAGAGCAGGTTCAGGGCGATTGCCGCTCCGACGATTTCAGCCAGATCGGTAGCCATGGCGATGATCTCGGCCTGGACCCAGAGTCCCCAGGTCGTCCGGCGGGGGAAGTTCTCCCGGCAAAGCTCCGGCAGGTTGCGACCGGTGGCGATTCCGAGTTTGGCCGAGAGGAACTGGATCAGCATCGCCATCAGGTTTGCGGCGAGAACGGTCCAGAGCAGCATGTATCCGAATTCGGCGCCGCCGGCTACGTTTGTCGCGAAGTTGCCCGGATCCACATACGCGACAGCCGCAACAAATGCCGCACCGAAAAGCGCCAGGAAATAGCGGAGCCGTCCGCGTGAGCGGAGTTGCTGGAGTTCGGAGGCAGAGGGCATGCCGATTGATCCGTCAGCGGGAACGTCACGCTTGTCAACAGGGGCACTCAACGGAGAGACCCTAATCCGGGTGAGCAAAAAATGAATTCAGACAAGGCTGAAATTCGCGGGGAGACCCGCCTGTGAACTCGGCAGCCAAAGATCCGCTTGATTATTATTTGATCGTTCGTTTATTATTACCAAGGTCACATCGATCGAAAGGAAGAAGATGACCGGGAATTTCAGTGAGAATGGGGTCCAGCCCGACAATGGAGCCAGTGAGCCAAAGACCGAGGACGAGGCCCTCCAGGTTCTGCTCGACGGTGACATTGACAAGGTGATGGCCGGGCTCGACCGGATCATCGAGGCTGCGCCTTCTTACGAGAAGCTGTTCATGCGCTGGCAGCGGCAGCATTGGTCAACGGAGGATTTCGACTTCGCTGTGGACGCTGAGCAGTGGAACGATCCGGAACTCATGACCGAGAAGGAAAAGCGTTTCATGCTCTTCGGCTTCTCGCAGTTCTTTCTTGGCGAGGAACGGGTAACCGTCGAGCTTCTGCCCTTTGCGATTGCCGCGCCCACACATGAGGCCAAGGCATTCCTCACCACCCAGATCTCGGACGAAGCCAAACACATGGTCTTCTTCGACCGCTTCTATCGCGAGGTCCTCGGTATGAAAGCCGACGACATCGGCGCGATGCTGGAAACCCAGCGACCGAATGTGAACAAGGACTGGGAAACACTGTTTGACGGGATCCTCCACGACTGCGCCGAACGGCTTCGTCTCGATCCGACCGACTTCCCGGCCCTGGTCCGGGGAGTAACCGTCTACATGATCGTGATCGAGGGAACCCTTGCCCTCACCGGTGCCCGCTTCATCGTCAAGGCCCTCAAGGAACGCGAGTGGCTGCCGGGATTCGTCTCCGGGTTCACCGCCGTCAACCGGGATGAATCTCGCCATGTCGGCTTCGGAGTCAAGTTCCTGGCCGATGCGATTAAGGCCGATCCGGCGAACGCCCGGATCGTGGAGGACACCCTCAAGGAATGTCTGCCGATCGCACCCCTGGTCTTCGCGCCTTCCTGGGTCGAGGATCCGTACAGCTTCGAGACGCCGTTCTACCATTCGTCCGAAGTCTTTGCCTATGCGATGAAGGCACTTTCAAAGAAGCTCGCGGCGATAGGGCTGGACCCGGCGATGCTGGCTGGCGACACGGCCTGAAGCGATGGAGGCGACCACCGGAAGGCAGGAGGCGCGAGGGCCTGGCCGGCCATCGACCGGGGCCCGCGAAAGAGTGCTCGAGGCCGGGCTGGAAACTCTGCTCGAGGAGGGCTATGCCGGACTTACCTACGCCAGGGTTGCGGTCCGGGCCGGTGAGAACAAGTCCCTGATCTCGTACTACTTCGGCTCGAAACAGGGACTGGTGGGGGCGGTTTCGGAGCTGGTCGGTGACCGCATTACCGCCGGTGTACTGGTGGAGATCGAAGGATCGGAAACGGTTGGCGAGCTGGTTGAGGGCATGGTGACCGGACTCTGGAACGTGATGGACGCCGACCAGCGAATCGCCCGCCTCTACTTCGACCTGAGTGCGGTTTCGGTGGTCGACGAGGATGTCAGGCGGTCCCTCCATCTGGTCAAAGACAGATGGCGGGAGGTCATCTCCGGCTACCTGGCCGTGGCCGGAGTTCCCCGGCACAGGGTTCCGGCTGCTGCGACCTTCCTTGTGGCCGGAGTCGAAGGCCTCGCGATCGAGCGCCTCGAGGGCTACGAACCCGAACGGCTCGAGGAAGCCAGCAAGCTGTTCATCCGCTCCGCCGCCCTCGCGCTCTGAGGGTCGACCACGTCGGAGCCATCTGGTAGCCGCCGGATTTCGAGACTCAGGGCACCGGGCGGACCATTCTGGTTCGCCACTTGGCGAAATCCTCTTCCATCGGGGGACCGACCTCGTAGTACTCGGCATTGACGGCAAGCCCGATTCCCGGTCTGGCAGAAAAGGGCGTTTCGAAAGGGATGCTATATTACAACCAAATGGTTGTAGGTTTGCAAGCAAATGCCGTGTTCGATGAAGACCAGGTTGACCTGGTCTTCCACGCACTTTCCGACCGCACCAGGCGAGACATCATGGGCAGGGTCAGTGAAGGCGAGCAGTCAATTTCCGACCTGGCCCGCCAGTACGAAGTCAGCTTTGCCGCAATCCAGAAGCATGTTTCAGTTCTGGAACGGGCTTCGCTCGTAACCAAACGGGTACATGGTCGGCAGAAGCTGGTTCGCAACAACGCAGAGACGTTGCGCCGCACAACTGAATTGCTGGCCCGTTGCGAACAGATCTGGACTCATCGAATCGACGCCATCGGCCAGCTTCTGGGCGATGAGCAGGCAGGACTCCAGCCGGAAGAAAACAGAGGAAAGGTAACACAATGA
>JAGQUU010000155.1 GCA_020438345.1 Solirubrobacterales bacterium
CCGGACCGGGGTCCGATCTGACCGATGCGTGACTTCACCACCGATCGGAGTTTCAGTTTCCGGAGCATCTGCCTGATCATGGCATCAGGCAACCCCCCGATGTGGAGGCAGATCATGAAACAGAGAAAACTTGGCAATGAAGGACCCGCGGTTTCGGAAATCGCCCTGGGAGCGATGGGCATGTCCGGCCTTTACGGTCCCAGCGACCGGGAGGAGAACATCGCGACCGTCCACGCCGCCCTCGACGCCGGAATCAACTTGATTGACACCGGTGATTTCTACGGAATGGGTCGCAACGAGATGTTGCTGGGTGAAGCTCTGAAGAGCAGGCAGCGTGATGACTTTCTGGTCAGCGTCAAATTCGGCGCCCAGCGGGCACCCGACGGCAACTGGATCGGCTATGACGCAAGCCCGAATGCCCTGAAAACGGCCCTTTCCTACAGCCTTTCCCGCCTCGGGCTCGATCACATCGATATCTATCGTCCGGCGCGGCTTGACCCGATGGTCCCGATCGAGGAAACGGTGGGCGCGATCGCCGAGTTGATCGAAGCGGGATATGTCCGCTACCTCGGTCTCTCCGAGGTTGGTCCGGAAACGATCCGTCGGGCGGCGGCCGTCCATCCGGTCACCGACCTCCAGATCGAGTACTCGCTTATGTCGCGGGGGATGGAAGAAGCGATCCTGCCGGTGGCCCGGGAGCTCGGCATCGGGATCACCGCCTACGGGGTGCTCAGTCGCGGACTCCTCAGCGGCAACTGGAGTCCGGAGCGCCAGCTCGACCCGACCGACTTCCGCGCCCACGCTCCCCGCTTTCAGGGTAAGAACCTCAAACGCAATCTCGAACTCACCGAGCAGCTGAGGGCGATCGCCGACGAGAAGGATTCGACGGTCGCCCAGCTGGCGATCGCCTGGGTGCTTTCCCGGGGCGAGGACATCGTGCCGCTGGTCGGCGCCCGCCGCCGGGATCGCCTGGCCGAAGCCCTGGGCGGCAGTGACCTGGACCTGGACGTAGACACGCTTTCCCGGATTGAAGCCTCGATACCCGAGGAATCGGTCGCCGGAACCCGCTACCCCGAACCGCAGATGGGCACGCTCGACAGCGAGCGTTGAAGCGCCCGGTCGGACCGGCCGCTATGGCAGGGCGATGAAACGGATCCGGTAGCGGTCGTGGGTCTCGCCGTCGCGAACCCTCATCGCGATCACTGCCCCGTCCCGGACCGGCACGATCCTGGTCGGCTTCTTCAGGCGGCGCTTGTAGCTCATGCCGTTCACGGTGTTGTACTCGTGGATCACCCGGCCGCGGTTCCAGACCACCCGGCCGGAGCCGACCTGAAGCCTCGAGTAGTTGTCACATTCATATTCGAGCAGACCGCCATTGCCGATCACCATCGAGTCACTGTGGCTGCTCCAGACCCGGATCCTGCCCGCGTCGGTGACCATCGTGTTCTCGTCCCAGCAAAGCTTCCAGCTCTTGGCGAACCCGGCCGGGATGAACCTGGGTGAGATGTAAAGCAACCGCTTGCGGTCGAGGTCGGCACGACTCCAGTCGGTCAGCTCGCCATCCGGGTACCCGGTCTTGCCGGTTCGCCAGTTCACGTACGCCCGCCCTCCGAGGCAGCCGCCGGTTCCGGTGCAGGGTGTGTTCCCCTCGACCCAGTACTTGCCGATCCCGTGCCAGTAGCCGCTCTTGTTATGCGGCAGAAGGCGCACCTTGCCGCCCCGCGCAGATGCGGTCTTGGTGACCCCCATGAAGTTCGAGTCGATCTTTCCGCAACGGAGGAGAACCCGGGAGCCACCCACATCAAGCGGACGGCAGTTTGCGGCACCCCGGATCAGATTTGTCTCCTGCTTCCAGGTATCGAGGACCACCACGGCGCGCTTCGGAGTCTTGTAGGCGAAGTAGCGGACCCCGTCGCTGGCCATCGGGGCAGCGTCGATCGCAGCAGCAGCAGCAGCATTGGCCGAAGCGGTGAGTCCGAGCGATCCGACACCCAGCAGGCCAAGCGAAAAGAGAAGAACTGCGGACCTGCGAATTACCTGCTTCATGGCGGTTTGTCTCCCTAACCGTTGTGGACGGGAACACCCTACTGCCGAGGTCAGCTTTCAGGAAATTGACTCGCGGGGACGTTGATATGATGATTTCATATGAGTCGCCTGCTTTCAGTCTCGCTTCCCGACGAACTCGCCGATGAAATCGACTCGCTGGTTGAGACTTCCGGCCGGACCAAATCGGAACTCGTCCGTGACGCACTCCGTCGCCAGATCAGGTTGGAACGGGTGTACTCGGTTCGGCGCCTTGGACAAAGCCGGGCCGAGACCGCCGGAATCGGTCCTGAGGATGTCGAGGATCTGATTGACCGGTTGCGTAAAGGCTGACCCGAAACCAAGGATCGCCTGTGACACCAACGTCATGGTTTCCGCCTTCATCGCGGGTGGTCCGTCCGGCCGGGTGATCGAGGAGGCCGCCGACGAAACCCTTGAACTGGTGCTGCTCGAGCCCGTTCTGGACGAGTTGACCCGGATCCTCTCGGTCAAGTTTCACTTCGAAACCGGGGAGTTACAGCAGTTGTTCGATTTGCTCGCCGACATCTCTGTGGATGTTCAGGGATCACCGGCCGGGCCATCAGAGCCGGTGACCGGCGATCCCGACGACGACCTGATTCTTGCCTGTGCCGTCGAGTCCTCGGCGGACTTGCTCGTTTCCGGTGACCGTCGTCACCTGTTGCCCGTTGGCCAGCATCTCGGCGTTCGGATCCTGACCCCACAGGCCCTGCTGGCCGAACTCAGGACCTGATTGGCACCGGGTGGCAGGGCCGTCGATTCACGCCGGACACGGGTCGGGCTAAGCTGGCCCCGTGACCAGCATCCCGCCTTTGGTTTCCGCTCCGGTTCCGGCGCCCGTCTCGGTCAACGCGATCTTCGGCCGGGTGATGGGGCTGGTCGCGGTCACGGTGGCCTTCTGCGCGGTCGGAGTGTGGATCGGCAAGGACCTGACCGGCTGGCAGTGGTTCGTGCCCTGGCTCTTTGCTCTCGGCTGCATCTTCGGCCTGAACGCTGCCAACAACGCCGGCCAGCGCGGCCTTGCGGTTGCGCTTCTCTTCGTGATGGGCCTGTTGCTTGGCGTGAGTGTTGGCAG
>JAGQUU010000156.1 GCA_020438345.1 Solirubrobacterales bacterium
CCTTCGCCTCCTCGCTGGACCAATGCGGTCCTTTGACCCGGAGCGTCACTGATGCGGCGCTGTTGCTCGAGCTGCTTCAGGGCCGCGACGAGATGGACTCAACTTCGGTCGGTATAGACGGTGGCGTCAAGGCCCCTACGGCTGAGCGGCTCGATGGCCTGACCTTTGGTGTGCCGCGGGCCCTGATCGGAGATGGCATCGAATCCGGTGTGCTCGCCCGCTTCGAGGACACCCTGGTTCGGATCGCGGAGCTCGGCGGCGAGATCGTCGACATCGAATTGCCTCATGCCGGCCATGCAATCTCTGCCTATTACGTGCTGGCCCCGGCCGAGGCTTCGACCAACCTTTCCCGTTACGACGGGGTCCGTTACGGGCTCCGGGCCAGCGACGACGATCTACTTTCGATGTATGAGGTCACCCGTGAGGAGGGCTTCGGCCCGGAAGTGAAACGGCGCATCATGCTTGGTACCTACGCGCTTTCGTCGGGCTATTACGACGCCTATTACGGTCGGGCCCAACGGGGACGGACCAGAATCGTTGAGGATTTCACCAACGCTTTCGGCAAGGTTGACTTCGTGGTTACCCCGACCTCGCCGACCGTCGCCTTCAGGCTCGGCGAGAAAACCGCCGATCCCTGGTCCATGTATCTCAGCGATATTTTTACGGTGCCGATTTCGCTGGCCGGCATTCCCGCCATCTCGATTCCCGCCGGACTCGCGCAGCCGGATGGTGGGGGCCCGGAGCTTCCGGTCGGATTCCAGATCGCATCGCCTGCCTTCAGCGAGCAGAAGCTGCTCGAGGCTTCCTACGCGCTGGAACAGGCAATCGGATTCGATGGTTCAAACGCCTTTGCCGGAGGGGTTGGATGAACGCCGAATACGAAGCGGTGATCGGGCTGGAGATCCATGTCCAGCTTTCGACGAAGACCAAAATGTTCTGTGGCTGTGAACTCTCCTTCGGTGATGATCCGAACGTTCACACCTGCCCGGTTTGTCTCGCTCTGCCCGGTGTATTGCCGGTGCCGAACGAGCAGGCGGTTCGGTACGCGCTCCAGATCGGTGCCGCACTCGGCTGCGAGCTGTCACCGGTCTCCACCTTTGACCGCAAGAACTATTTCTATCCGGACAACCCCAAGGCCTACCAGATCACCCAGGCTGCGAATCCTTTCGCGGTCAACGGACAGCTGGGTGAAGTCCGGATCCATCACGCCCACCTTGAAGAAGATGCTGCCAAAACCATTCATACGGGCGGCGGCGGCCGAATCAGCGGATCTGACGCTTCACTGGTGGACTTCAACCGTGGCGGAACGCCGCTGGTCGAGATTGTCACCGAGCCGGACCTTCGCTCCGGTGCCCAGGTCCGTGAATGGGGTCAGCTGCTCCGGGCCACGATCAAGCAGCTGGGGGTATCCGATGTGAACATGGAGGAGGGTTCGCTGCGCTGCGACGCCAATATCTCGGTGCGTCCGGCCGGTTCCGAAACTCTCGGAACCAAGACGGAGCTGAAGAACATGAATTCCTTCCGCTTTATCGAGCGAGGGATCGAGGCGGAGATCGCCCGCCAGATGGAAATCGTCTCGGCCGGCGGGCAGGTCGTCCAGGAAACCCTTCATTTCGATCCCGGGACCGGTGAGCTTCACTCGCTGCGGTCAAAGGAAGAGGCGCACGATTACCGCTACCTGCCGGAACCGGACCTGGTCCCGGTCGTTCCGACCCAGGCCATGTTTGACGCGGCGAAGAACTCGCTACCGGAACTGCCGGCAGCGCGTGCCGCAAGGTACAAGGAGCTTGGAGTATCGGAGCAGGCGGCGTTGCTGCTTTCTTTCGAAACTGACTGGGCCGGATACTTTGAGGGTGTGATGGCCGCGGACGCATCGATCGATCCCCGGGTTGCTGCAAACTGGGTCACCGGAGAATTCGCAGCCGAGCTTCGCAAACAGGACGATCAGCCACTGACTGAGGCAAAGGTCACCCCGGCCGGACTCGCCACCCTGATCAGCTTGGTCGCAGACAGAAAGATCTCCCATGGGGCCGGCAAGACGGTCCTGGAAGAGATGGTTGCCTCAGGTGCCGAACCGGTCACGGTAGTGGCGGAAAAAGGCCTTGAGCAGATTTCAGATTCCGGCGAGCTCGAAAAGATCGTGATCCAGGCGATCGAGGACAATCCGAAACCGGCCGAGCAGATCCGCGCGGGCAACGAGAAGGCTATCGGTGCCCTTGTCGGAGCCGTAATGAAAGCTACTCAGGGCCGGGCAGACGGCGGCGAAGTGAACCGTCTTCTACGCCAGCACCTGGGTATCTAGATGTAGTTCCCGGGCAGGTTGTCCATCCGGTAAAGGCCGGGTCGGGCGACCAGGCTATCGCCGGGGCAGCACAACCCGGAACTTGCGCACGATCTGTTTTTTGCTCAGGTTGCCGGTCTGGTCAATCGCTCTCACCTTCAGGGTATGACGGCCCGGGCTGAGGCGTGTGATCGAGATCTTTGAAGAGCAGTCCACAGTCCGCTGGCGATCCAGCTTGCAGCGGAAGCCGAGCAGGGTGGCGGAGCTGCCGGCGAAGGTAAAGACCACCTTCCGCTTGTGAACCACCTTCGGCGGGGCCTTCTTCAACTTCACGGTCGGGGCGGGGGAGCCACCCGCCTGGACATAGAGCGACTTGGCCGAATTCGAGAAGTATGGGCCGAAAATGATCCCGCAGAGTGTTGGCGCGCTGTCGCAATACCCGTAGCTGACAACCGAATTGAGGTAGTTGCCGAGGGTTATCCATCCGCCTCCGCTGGAGCCCTGCTGCATCAGGCAGGGCCCGGCTGCCATTGGAAACGGTGTGGATCCGTTGCTGGAATCGAAGCCGTCGAAAGCCGACTTGCAGCCCCTGAGGAATTCCCCGTCATAGGGCGGATTGGGCCGTGACGGATATCCGAAAATCGTGAACTCGCGATTCTTCGGATTCAGGTCGAAAGCGATCTGTCTCGAGCCCAGTTGGTTCTGGATCGGGCTGGAGAGCATCACCACGCCGATGTCGTAGCTGTTGGAGCCGCTCTCGACCCACTGCCGGGTCGTGATCCATTGGGAGCCGTAAAAGATGCCGTATGGGGTTTCGCCGTTCTCGTAGCCCGGGACGAAAGCGATGTTTTCGACCCAGCTCCCGGTGGCCAGGTCAAACACACAGTGTCCGGCTGTGAAGACAACGTTGAGGTTGGCGGAGTCGACAACCGTCCCGGAGCAGGAATACGTATTGCCTCCCACAAGGAAGAAGATTCGACCTTGAATCCTCTGGGGAAAGGCGGTTACGTTGCCAGGCAGGAAATCACCTGTGGCCGCGGAGGTTCCGGCGTCGGATCCGAAGGAGGGAACCTTGAACGGGTTCGCGCCCCGGGGGCTGTCGGCAGGCTGGGCAGAAAGCATTCTCGCCCTGGTCCAGAAGGCCTCGCTGGATGCCGGACTGGCCACAACGGGCGACTTCCTGACTGAAGCGACGCCTACCTTGGAAACGGCCGGGGGAGGTGCCGCCCGGTCTGTGACCACCCCGGCTGCGGCATTGGACGAAGATGAAAGTATGGCCAGGAGGGAAGCGAACAGGAAAATTGCTCCGCTTGTCACTCCCCATGCCCTGCTTGATAGACCCATTGCTCCATTAGAACAGATCAAACCGATGCTGGTTGCGGCGTAACGGGGAATCCATCCGCCTATACTCGCCGCCATGGCCTGGAACATCGTTATTGCCGGTGGTGGATTCGCCGGCGCAAATGCTGCCCGTGAGCTCGAGAAACAGCTGCCCAGGCAGTCGTCCCGGCTGATTCTGGTCAATGACGTAAATTTTCTGCTCTACACGCCGCTTCTGCCGGAAGCAGCCGCAGGCACCCTGGAACCGCGTCATGTGGTGACTCCGCTGCGGGACATCCTCCACCGGACCAACCTTCGTCTTGGGGTTGTTGACGGCCATGACCGCGATTCACGCTCAGTGACCGTCCGCTCCCATACCGGAGAAACGGATCAGATCGCCTACGACCACCTGATCCTCGCGCCCGGATCGATCTCCCGCTTCCTTCCGGTGCCAGGCCTCACCGAGCATGCGGTCGGGTTCAAGAGCCTCGCGGATGCGATCTACCTCCGCAATCACGTGATCGAAACGCTGGAAATGGCAAATGCGACGGAGGACAGCAGTTTGCGGGATGAACTCCTCACGTACATGTTCGTGGGTGGTGGCTACGCCGGGCTTGAGGCTCTGGCGGAGCTCCAGGACTTCGCGGCGGACGCGATGCAGCACTATCCGAAGGCCCGCCTGCACGGAATGCGCTGGATTCTGGTCGAGGCGGCCGACCGGGTGCTGCCGGAAATTGACCGGGAACTTGCTGACTACGCGGTGGCCGAACTGACCAGTCGCGGCATCGACGTGAAAATGGGAACCACGCTGGAAGAAGTCACCGCGACCTCTGCCCGGA
Source organism: Solirubrobacterales bacterium (assembly GCA_020438345.1). Lineage (GTDB taxonomy): Bacteria > Actinomycetota > Thermoleophilia > Solirubrobacterales > 70-9 > 67-14. The sequence continues at coordinate 4,441 of JAGQUU010000156.1, forward strand.
TCTCGAACGGGGAGGAGATTCCGACCAGAACCGTTGTGTGGACCGCCGGAGTAGCTCCCCACCCTGCCCTCAGGAACCTGGCTGTACCGCTCGACGAACGAGGGAAAGTCATAGTTGACAGCCGCCTTGCGGTTGAAGGCATGGAGGGTGTGTGGGCACTCGGAGATGCAGCCGCGGTGCCGAACCCGGCCGGAGGCGTTTGTCCCCCGACCGCGCAGCATGCGGTCAGACAGGCGCCGGTTGTAGCCAACAACGTAGCCGCGGCGATCGGCATTGGTCATTCCCGTGAATTCACATATGAAGGCGGTGCGGCTTTCGTCAACCTCGGCAGATACAAGGCTGTCGGCAAGATTGGCGACCGCAAGTTCAGCGGCTTCAAAGCCTGGTGGCTGGCCCGGTCGTACCACATGAGCCAGATCCCGGGACTTCCCAGAAAGATCCGGGCCGTGATCGACTGGACGGCCAGCCTGCCTTTCTCCCGCGACCTTTCGGAGGTCGGATCGATCGGCCGTCCCGGTGTGCTCAGCCCGGACCGCTACGCCCGAGGCGGTTCGCACCGCCCGGTCGAAGGTGAGCTTCCGGCGGCGGGGAGGGACCGGGACCAGGCCGGGAAAGATTCGGGCTCCGAAGATTCCTAGCGGACCGCAATTTCGGTATCCATGCCCTTCTCCGCATGGGTCGGAAGTGAGCACCAGAGCCGGTAGGTTCCGGGGCTGGTAACCAGCCGGATCCGGCTGGTTTGCGACGGGGCGGTTTCCGGAGTTGCCATTTCCGCGCCACCCTCCAACCGGACAAGGTGAAGATCATGTCCGTCTTCGCCCCGGTTGTTCAATTCGATGATCGTGTCACCGGCATCCAGCGAAGTGGCAGACAGCGTGAAGCCGAACTCGAATGCCCTCACGCCAAGCCGGGCGGGGGCTGGATCAGGCAGGTTGACCTTTCGGCAGACCCGGACCTTCTTCACCTTGTAGCGGACAACGCGCTTCCACTTGCCATCCGTCTTGATCCAGCGATGGACCCGTTTGTGCTTCCACTTCCAGGTGCAGACAGCCTGCGTGGCTGAGCTTCCGGCTGAGGGCCCGGCCAGGTCTGGCCCGGGCGAGCCCGCAGCCTGGTTTCCTCCCAGCGCGACTGCCGTGACCAGCAGCAGGATTGTCAAAACCGGCCGTGACATCACTTGAGCAGGGACGGTCGGGCGAAGCCGGCAGCGCCTGGAATCACCGCAGCGGCATCGAAATCCAGCCACTGCTCGAGCAGCGAGCTGTACATGGCGCGGAAATCGGAGGTGTGGCGCAGATTTTCGTCTTCATCGAGGTTGGTCAGCCCGGGGAATTCACCAACCATCCTGCCACTGGCCCGGCTGACGATAAAAAA
>JAGQUU010000157.1 GCA_020438345.1 Solirubrobacterales bacterium
CTTCAACCCTGGTCCAAAGAGGAACGAACCGGTTAGCGATACCACCTGTGCTGTACATGACCCGTGAAGTTACCCTAGCTTGCCCTGCAAGCGAAACGGCCGCCCTGAGGCGGCCGTTTCAAACAGCTTCCGAGACCGGATCAGATGGTCTCGACGGAAGCGGCTGCGGGACCCTTCGGGCCCTCTTCGGATTCGTAGCTCACCTTGGCGCCTTCAGCGAGGGTGCGGAACCCATCGGACTGAATTGCGCTGTGGTGGACGAAGACGTCCTTGGAGCCATCATCGGGTGTGATGAATCCGAAGCCCTTCTCGTCGCTGAACCACTTGACTGTCCCAGTCGGCATAACTTCCTCCAACATCATGATGCGGTGCCGGTTCTCTCCTCCCGGCCTTACAGTCGCGCAAACTAGCAGCAAGAGCGATCAGGAGCCGTATACCTCGGCCTTGATCATCGTCACCGAGCGGATCACCGAGTCGAGAAAAGGCTCGATTTCCGGCAGAAGTTCCTGATAGGCCCGCTCTCCCGGCTCGGTGATCGCATAGAACCGACGGGTTCTCTTGTCGGGATGTTCCCAGCTTCCCTCGATCATTCCCCGGCTTTCGAGATCACGGAGCAACGGGTACATGGTGTTCGGGTTGACCGAGATCACGCCCTGGGTGAGAGTCTCGATCGCGTCGATCAACTGGTTGCCGTAGGAAGGCTCGGCGCGAATCAGGTGGAGGATCAGCAGCGGCAACAGATCCCTGCGGCGCATCTCGCCGCCGAAGACGTCCTGGGTCTTTGCCGCCCGTTTGCGCCGGACGGGTGCTTTGGCACCGCCTGCCGCCTCAGTCGCCTCCGCGACTGCGTCTCCAAGCGGCTTTGAGGGCTCGGCCATGAGATGCGAGTCTAGTCTCCGAGGCGCCCACTACCCTCAGCAGGTGACTTTCGACAACCGACAGCTCTTCGAAAGCGAGGCATCCTTCAACGGTGCCATCGAAGTGATCCGCACCATCTTCGCGGCGGAGGACGACGGGTTCGCGGTCATCGAGGTCCGGGACGATTCCGGGGACGAGTTCATCGCCACGGGAACGATCGGTCATCTGCGTCCGGGCGAAAGGGCGAAACTCACCGGCGAGTGGACCGAACATGCCCGTTTCGGGCCGCAGGTCAAGGTGTTCACAGCCCTGCCGATGGACCCCTCGGACCGGGCGGGGCAGGTTGCGTATCTGAGTTCCCTGCGACACATCGGCCCGGTACGGGCCGAGGCTCTCTGCGAGCTTTATGGCCCGGAGGTGCTTGAGAAGATCGCCGCCGATCCGGGCGGGATCATCGGTTCCCTGCCCGGACTCGGGGATAAGCAGCGCGAAGCCGCTCTGGAGAGCTGGTACGAAACCCGGGCGGTCCGGGATCTCCATGTCGAGCTGGCACCGCATGGACTCGCCCACCTGGCCGGGAAAATCCATGCCAGGTTCGGAGACGCGGCAATGCGAACGATCCACGAGGACCCTTACAGCCTCACGGAGATAGACGGAGTCGGGTTCGCTCGCGCGGACACGATCGCAATTGCCGCCGGCTTCCCGCCGGAATCCGATCGCCGGGCACAGGCAGCCGCCTGGTATCTGCTTACCGAAGCGGAGCGGCGCGGCCACACTCATCTGCCACTGCCCGAGCTCGGGGATCGGGCGACCAAGCTGCTTGGCTACCGGCCCGAGGAGAAGGTACTCACCGAGGCCCGCGGGCTGATACTCGAAGAGGACCGGATCTACCGCCAGAGCACGCTTGACCGGGAATGCGGGCTCGCCGCGGAGCTGCGTGAAAGGGCCGAAGCGGAGGCGATTCTGGAAGGCGAGCCTGATCAGAATGACGAATCCCTGACCGCCGAACAGTGGGAGGCGGTACTCGGTGCGTTCAACTCGCGGATCTCGGTCGTAACGGGTGGCCCCGGCGTCGGCAAGACGGTCTGTACGAGAGCGATCGTCAGCGCAGCCAAGGCGGCAGGCGTACGGATCGGGCTGTGTGCCCCGACCGGGAGGGCGGCCCGCCGGCTGACCGAGGCAACCGGAGCCGACGCGATGACAATTCACCGGCTGCTCGAATGGCGGCCGGGCTCGGAGCCGACCTACAAGCCGGGGCATCCCCTGCCGGTCGGCATGCTGGTGGTCGACGAAGCCTCGATGATCAATCTCCACATGGCGGACGTGCTCCTGGCCGGGCTCGGCCAGGACACACACATCGTCTTCGTCGGTGATGCCGACCAGCTACCGCCGGTCGGGGCAGGCAAGCCGTTCTCGGATCTGATCGATTCCGGGATAGTCCCGGTGACCCGTCTGACTCACATCTTCCGCCAGGCGGCCCGGTCGATGATCACCACGGCCGCTCACGAGATCAACGAGGGCAGGCCACCTCACCTGACGCCGGGTGAGGACCAGGTGAAGGACTTCCATTTCATCGAGCGGATCACCCCGGAAAGAGTCCGCAGCGCCGTGGTCGAGATGATGGGTGAAAGGGTCGAGAAGGGGCTCGGTTTCGATCCGATCAGGGAAGCCCAGGTGCTCGCCCCGGTCTACCGGGGAGAAGCCGGGATCGATGCCCTGAACCGGGAGCTGCAGGCAGAGCTGAACCCGGAAGGCAAGAAGGCGGCGAGTGACAGGTTCCGGATCGGAGACCGGTTGATCCAGACCCGAAATTCCTACGAGTTCGAGCTGATGAACGGCACGATCTGTTTTCTCCTCGAGGATGACCCGGACGAAGAGATGATCGTCCTCGAGACCGATGACGGCCAGACGGTCGAGCTGCCGTACTCGGAGTCCGGTGACCTGAAGCTCGCCTATGCGATCTCGGTCCACAAGTCCCAGGGTTGCGAGATTCCGGTCGTGATCTTCGTCTGCCACAGGTCGCATTCCGGAATGCTTTCCCGCCCCCTGATCTACACGGCGATCACCCGGGCCAGGAAGATGTGCGTGATGGTCGGTGACAAACCTTCGCTCGAGGTCGGGGTTCGCCGTGATGAAGCCGGCCGCAGGCATTCCTCGCTGGCCTCCCGCCTCGCGGGCGATCTCTGATCTGAGCGGCAAACCGCAACTGGACCGGCCAGGTTGTGATTAAGAGACAAGTGGGAGGTCAGCCGCCACAACCTCAGGACTCCCAAAACCGCCACATACAACCTCCACCACCGGCCCGGCAGCAAGATCGCCAAGGCCACCCTCAAGATAAACGCAACCAACTACAGGACCCGCCTCCCCGTCCCAAACCCAGGGACAAATGCCCAAGCTTCTGCATATCCAGATCAGAGTCCCCGAACTATCATCGCGTTCAGAGAGACACGTATATACCCATTTTTTCGTATTGACACATCGTTCAAACGCTGTAGCCTAAACCCTATGGGAGACCAAAGCGAGTCGGGACGTTATTCCATATTTACTCGACGACGGATGTTGTCAGGAGCCGCAGCAATAGCCTTCTCAACGGCGATTGGATCCACACTAAAGACTTCCACGGCGAGTCCTTCAATTCCGGTTTCTTGCTTAACGGGATATAACGACGCTTGGAAATACTGGGTTGAAAACGGGCTTGGACACAGCGTCGTTGCAAGCCATGTCGCGGCTAGTTCATCAGATGTTCTCCGCCAGAACTTTCAATGGCAATGGCACCACCCCTGCGAAAACGCCAACGATTTTGAAGAGCTACAGCGCCTCGTTGACCTTGTTGCAAATTTGGCAGTCCAGACAGACACTAAAATACTCCCTTGCATAACAACTGTTCCAGTTTGGGCCAGAAGTGCATCTGGGGGCATACTTCCTCAGTTTTTAGATTACTTTGGCCAGTATGTCGCAGAAATAGCCCGCCGTCTCAGCCGCTGGCGCGACGAACACGGCATCCTGCACAATGTCCTCGCCGGGATTGAAATAGGAAATGAGCCTAACTTCTTCCAATTGCCCTCAGCTGGAAATACTGTGCCTCCTGCGAACAATCATCCATGCAATGTTGCCCCACTTCCTAACCAGTATTTTAATCCATGGTGCATGTCGTACGAAGATCATGCAGACCTTGTAACCTACGCCTATTCCTGGATAGAAGAATATAAGAATTACAATTATGTATCCCCGGATACAAGAATAATTGCTGGCGGTCTCTTTGCCACATGGACAGAAGATTATACTATCTATGGAAAGCGATTTAGAAACGGACTCAATGGATCCGATCACCAATCTCAAAGACTAAATTGGTGTGAGTACCTTTATTTGTTTGAATCCGCCGTTTGTGCTGAGTATGATGTAGGAATACACCCATATTATCTAGGGCCATATTCGGGGAACCCCCAAAGCCTAGCCAATAAGATTGCGAATAGCATTCTCGCCATAGTAGACCAAGCGCTTTATATATCTTCTAAAGATATCTGGATCACCGAGACCGGTGCGACATCCAAGTTCCCAGTTGAGCAACAACGACAGAGCACTGCATTGCAGATGATCAGCAATGGAATGAACTCGCGTCCTCGTTGTAAGTCTCTCTTAGTGCACTCCCTCTTCTCTGGCGAAGGGCCGGATAGTCCGTATCACCAATTTGGTGTAATAGGTGTTGCTGGTAATCCTCTACTCCCATTCCCAAAGCCTGCCTTTTCTGCCCTAGCCACAAATTGGAGCAACTGATGGGTGTTGATACTTGGATGAATGCGACGGTGTATGCTGCCGAAAAATTAATGTCCTTCGAGGGTGTCAAAGACGGATTACGAAGCCGAGATCTTGCGTTGCATTATTTCGTGACTGGAGAACTTCGTGTCCTTACTTTGACAAAAAATGGGGTTGAGTTTACTTCCACGGATTTCATCGGTCGTCGTCCGTTTAGAGAAGCAGTATTGAGACTTGATCGCCAGACAAGCCACAAACTACTTTGTCAAGAGATCACTTTCGTTCAAGCGAAAAATCGTAAGCTACTAACTTTTGAGGGCGACCTGGTTCGTCTGTCTTGGTTGTTGCCACATTTTGGTAAGGCTTGCGTTGGCTACCAGCTTGCAGTTCAGTCTAGGGAGGGCGCATGAGAGGGAATTTGGTAGTGCCTATTTATCGTTTTGGTACGGGCTCGAAGGGAGCAGGGCTTTTCCGGAGCATTGTTTTGGTTTTCTTGACGTTGTCTTTCCTTCTTACTCCGTCGACGGACTCCCGGGCCGCCGGGATCAAGGTCACCACGACCAGTGACCTGCCGGCCAGCGCAACCAACGGTGGCTGCGGTCTTCGGCAGGCCATCCAGGCCGCGCAGACCAACCAGTCAGCCGGAGGATGCCACCCGGGCCAGGGCGCGGACAAAGTTCTCCTGTCACCCGGCAACTACCGGCTGTCGATCCCCGGAGCTGGTGAAGACAACAACGCGACCGGTGACCTCGATATCTGGTCGAATGAAGGCTTGACTGTTGCCGCCGGGAACCCGCGCCGGGCAACCACGATCACCGGCAACGGCGAAGACCGGGTGCTCCATGTGCTTCGGGATGCCCGCCTGACGCTGACGGGTCTCGCCGTGACCGGCGGCCGGATCACCGATCGTGGCATCAACCAGTTCGAAAGTGGTGCCGGGATCGCGGTGGAAGGTGATCAGGTACTTGTGACAGACCAGCCGTTGCCTGAAGGTTCATACAGCCATCAGGGCCAACTGCGAATCGACCGGGTTTCAGTTTTCGGCAACACCTCCGACTTTTTCGGGGGTGGCATCTTCACCGGCGGAGACCTGACGGCCACCAACTCGACCGTTGCCGGAAATCACGCCAAGGCCGGTGGCGGTGGAATTGCCGTGACTGCTTTCGGCAACCTGTCCGGCACGAATCTCACCGTTTCCGCGAATTCTTCGGAGGCTGGTTCCGGTGGCGTTCACGTGGATGAATATCCCCTCCGCCATTACATGCCACCGGCCGGCATGGCCGTGTTCACCGACTCGATCCTCGCCGGCAACAAGGGGGTGACTCCCGATTGCTTCGCCCTGTTCGGCTTCCGCTACCCCATCGAACTGAACCGTGTCCTTCTGTCAAGCGCCCAGGACATGGCGAAGTGCCAGGCCACTGAAGAAAGCAGCACAACCCGGGTCGGCTGGACCGGCCTTTCACCGCTTGCCCTCAAGTCCGGAGCCCGGGTCATGACCCCGCTACCGGGCAGCCCCGCGGTCCTCAAGGCACCATCGAGGAGCTGCCTCTCGACCGATCAACTCGCACGCAGGCGAGGAAACCGCTGCGACCTCGGAGCCACCCGGTACCAGGGCCCCTTCCCCTTCACCACCCTCAAACTCAAAACCACCAGGACTGCCAACAGCCCCGGCACCACCACCGTCAAGGCCAAAGTGACCCTCGCCGGACCCGGCCGGGCCTTCAACACCCGCATCTGCCTCACCGCCAAAACTATCCGCAGCTTCAAACCGGCCGGCAAACGCTGCCACAACCTCGGCACCACCAAACCCGGAACTCCCGAAACCGTCACCTACACCCTCGAACCCCGGCCCGGCAGCAAGACCGCCCGAGCCACCCTCAAGCTCACCGCCACCAATTACAGGACCCGAACTTCCGCCGTCAGGATCAGGTAGACGCATCCGCAAGGGGTAGGATTTCGCCCATGGGAATCTGGAAGTCGGGGAGACGCTCGTTCAATGCTGCGCAACTTCTGATGCTGTCGATGTTGGCCTGTTTCGTGGCGGTGATGACTCAGGTCCCGCCGGCTTCAGCCCAGCAGCTCGTCCAGATCGATGCCTCCAGCTCCTACGTGGATCCTTCGAACCAGAATCTCGCCGGCCCGGTGACCGCGAACATGGGGCCTCACCCGGGGAAGCTGATGGCGAACGTGCTTCTCCCTGACGGATACACACCGAAGAAGCGCTACCCGCTGCTCCTGCTCCTTCACGGATCGGGCGAGCGCTTCGACTCCTGGGCTGATCCGCTGCTCGGAGACATCGCCAACACCGCCAAGGGCCTCGATGCCGTGATCGTCATGCCGGAAGGCGCCCAGGGCTTTTACACCGACTGGTGGAAGAACGGCGAGCGCTCGAACCCTGCCTGGGAGGACTACATCCGCGAGGGGCTGCTGCCTTTGGTCCAGGAGAGGTTCAGCATCCGGCCGGAACGTCAGTACCACGCGATCGCCGGTTTTTCGATGGGCGGCTTCGGTACCTGGCTGACCTCCTCGATGCTGCCGGGCTTCTTCGGTACTTCGGTGCCGCTTTCGGCCTTTGCCTCGATCCGCACCGAGGAGTCCATTCTCTTCTTCGCGACCGCCGCAGGCGGCACCCCCTACGACACCGTCTACGGCCCGTCAAGCGGCTTCTACGCCGAGGGCCATGACCCGGTAGCTCTCGGCTCGAACCTCGCCCACACGAATCTCGATGTCTACACCGGCGACGGTGAGCCCGACCCGGCGGTCAGGCCCCAGAACGACCCGGCCAATCCCGGCTTCGTCACGGAGGGCGACTCGATCAGCCTGCTTCTTGAAAGCTTCCTGAAGCTCCAGAATGACGACGCAGTGGCAGCCATGAAGGCAGCCGGAAACACCACCGTGGACTACACCGTCCACAAGGGCAGCCACGACTGGGAGTTCTGGCGTCCGGACCTGAAGGCGGCGATCGCCAAGGGGCTCTTCCGCCCGGTCGAGGAGCAGCCCGCAGCCTGGACCTACCGGACGGCAGCCAGCGAAGGACAGGCATGGGACATCTACTTCAACTTCAGCCCCGCCCCCACAGCGATCACCACCTTTGAGCGGAACGGCCGCACTCTGAAAGTCAGCGGCTCCGGATACCTCAGCATCTTCGATGGAAATGGCTGCTCCTACGCGGGTGACCTGCCCTTCACCCGCACCCTGCCGGCCAAACCATGTCGCGGGCTGAAGCTCCAGGCCACCGGCAAGCTGCGCAAGGGCAAGTCCCGGAAGATCACGGTCACTGTGAAGGGCATGAACGCCGCCGGGGTCACCGCTCCGGTTGACGCGGCCAGGGTCAGCATCGGCGGCAGGTCAGCGGTCACCGCCTACAACGGCAAAGCGACCCTGAAGGTCCGGCCGAAGAAGTCCGGCAAGCTCACCCTCAAGGTCACGAAGGCCGGCTTCCGCCCGGGCACGAAGAAGCTGAGCGTTCGCAGGTAGGGCTCACCAGACCGCGCGAAGGGTTTCGACCCTATTCGCCTTCCCTTCGCCCGAGGCGTTCAGGTCATCGTCGGTGAAGGTTCCGGATACATACTGCGTCCTGCCCCTGAAGGACCGGCCTGCCCCGTGGAAGCTTGGGCAGGAAAAATGTTTGTGACAGCAGCGGTCGGGTCGGCTACAGTCCGGCCATCGCATCAGCCAAAGGCACAGCCATCTGGCCCGAGTCCGAACCGTCATCGTCCGACCGGCTTTCCTTCGCCGATGCCGAACCGCTGCCCTTCTGGCTCTCCGGGGCGCGACCCGAGCTGCATCCGCCGCTCACCGGTAACACCGTGGCCGACCTGGTCGTGGTCGGAGGTGGCCTGACCGGACTCTGGGCGGCGATCCGGGCCCGGGAGTCAGACCCCTCCCGGGAAGTCATCCTGATCGAGCGGCAGAGCCTGGCAATCGGAGCCAGCGGCAGGAACGGGGGCTTCATGTCCTCCTCGCTGGTTCACGGCATCGGCAACGGTCTCGCCCGTTTTCCGGACGAGGTGCCGCTTCTGGAAAAGCTCGGGCTGGAAAACCTCGAGGCGATCGGCAAGGTGATCGGGGAACTCGGGATCGACTGCGATCTGCGTAAGCCCGGTGCGATTGAAGTCGCCGTGACCGACGCGCAGATGGAGGAGCTCGAAGGCGGGGTCGAAGAACTCGCGGAGTTCGGCCACGAGGCCCTGCTGCTTGACCGGCAGCAGCTTCAGGCGGAGGTCAACTCACCGATCTACCGTGGCGGGCTCTGGCAGAAGAGCGGCGAATGGACGGTAGACCCGGTCCGACTCTGTGACGGCCTGGCCGAATACGCGACCGGGCTCGGCGTCAGGATCCACGAATCGACCGAGATGACCGGTGTGGAAAAGACCGGCTCCGGAGTCAGTGTGAAGACCATCCACGGCTCGATACAGGCAGAGAAGGTGCTGCTCGCCACCGCGGCCTTCCGCAGCCCGGTCCGCCAGATCCGTTCCCGGGTCATCCCCGTCTACGACTACGTGCTCGTGACCGAACCGCTGACCCGCCGACAATGGGACGAACTCGGCTGGAGCGGCAATCAGGGCATGTCGGATGTCTCCAACCAGTTCCATTACTACCGGCCGATCGATGGCGGTCCCGAAGCCGCCACCGGAGACCGGCCCGGAGGCCGCCTCCTCTGGGGCGGGTTCGACGCGATCTACAACTTCGGTGGAAGGGTCGAGGACAGCGCGTACCAGCGCGAAAGGAGCTTCGCCGGGCTCGCCCAGCGTTTCTTCACCTGCTTCCCCCAACTGGAAGGTGTCGGCTTCTCCCATCGCTGGGGCGGCGCGATCGACACCTGCTCCAGGTTCTTCGCTTTCTACGGAACGACCATGGAGGGACGGGTCGGCTGGGCAGTCGGCCATACCGGCCTTGGCGTTGGTGCGAGCCGGTTCTCCGCCGGCCTCGGACTCGACATTCTCGATGGCGTGGAAAACGAGGTAACCCGCCTGAAGTACGCGACCTCGAAGCCACTGCCTTTCCCGCCGGAACCGGTGCGCTGGGGTGTCGTCCAGTTCACTCGGAACCGTCTCGCCGCCGCCGACCGCAAGGATGGCCGGCGCGGTCTTTGGCTGAAGACCCTGGACCGCCTCGGTCTCGGCTTCGATTCCTGACCCGGGCCGGGGCCGCCAGCCACCCCGGGACATCCTCCTATTCGTAGGAGACGGCCTCCAGCACATCCAGCTTTGCGGCCTTGCGGGCAGGATAGATCGCGGCCAGTACCCCGGCCAGAGCAGTCAGGATCAGGATCACCACGAGTGTGCCAACCGGGTAACTGAGCTCGAAACCGTCGCCGCTGAGCGGAATGCCGATCAGGAAGGCGAAGATCACACCGACCACCAGCCCCGAGACCGCGCCGATCACGGCTGTAATCACAGCTTCGTAGCGGACCATTCGCTTGATCTGCCGACGGGACATGCCGATCGCCCGCAGCATTCCGAGCTCCCGGGTCCGTTCGAAGATCGAAAGGATCAATGTGACCACGATCCCGACCAGCGAGACCACCACGGCGAGCGCGAGCAGCACATAGATCATCGCCAGGAGCCCGTTTATCTGTGACTTCTGCTGTTCCTTGAGCTCACCCTGGTTCAGCACATCAACCGTGGGGAAGGGCTCCTTGAGGGCAGTTTCGACCGCACTCTGCGTGCTTTCGAGACTGGCGCCGGGATCCAGCTTGACCAGTCCGACCGCGTTTGACTGGACCTTGAAATCCCGCTCCATCGCGGTCTGGGTGACGATCCCCTGACCGGCGAGCTCGATGCTGTCGGTCTTCATGACCGCCCTGACCCGGAAATCAAACTCCTGTCCCTTCTGGGAAACGAGCGTTACCGTGTCGCCAACGCCGGCGCCAACATCATCGGCAAGCTTGTCGCCGATCACGATCTCGTCGTCGGTCAGTCCGGTCAGGTCGGTGTTCGAACCTTCCTTCCATTCGACCGTGTAGACCTTGACGATGTCGGCCGGATCAACCGAAGAAATCGGTGCTGTCTTCCCGTCAACCTTGACCGAGACGTAGCGGACACCCGAAGCCGCCTCCACCCCGTCTACCTGCTGGACGGCCTTGATCGCGCCCGCCGGGAATGGCAGGACACCACCGGTCCCCTGGAGTGTGATCTCACCGGGCAGCGAGTCATCGACGACCTTGTTGACCGAGCTGCTGAGCCCGGAAGCGAACACTGTCACGAAAGAAACGAGTGCGAGGCCGATCATCAAAGCGGCAGCGGTGATTGCGGTCCTCGCAGGGTTACGCTGGGAGTTCTCCCGGGCAAGGCGGCCGTTCAGTCCGCCAAGCTTCTCGATTGGCGCACCGATGATCGATGCGGCCGGCACCACCAGCTTCGGCGCGAAGATCGAAATCGCAATCAGCACGCAGACAGCCCCGGCACCGATGCTGGCCGCTCCACTGCCCCCATCGGTTCCACTGATCAGGGTCGAGCCGATCAGAACCAGCCCGATCAGACCGAGCAGTACCGCAATCGCGGTCCGCAGAACAACCCGGTTCTTGCCGCCGATCACGATGTTCTCCTGAAGCGCGGCAATCGGCGGAACCCGGGTAGAGCGAATCGCCGGAATGAAGGAAGAGACCATGGTCACACCGGTGCCGATAACCAGCGAAACGATGATCGTTCGTGGCAACACAACGAGTGAGTTGGCCGGCAATTCAGCGCCAATGGCCTTGAGCAGGGCGCTCAGCCCCGCGGCCAGCCCGTAGCCGACCAGGATGCCGATTACCGATCCGAACAGGCCGATCAGGAAACTTTCAATCAGGACCGATCTCAGGATCTGACGCCGGCCGGCTCCCAGCGTCCGCAGCATCCCGAACTCGCGGGTCCTCTGGGCGACGGTGATCGAGAAGACATTGAAGATCACGAATGACCCTACGAAAAGGGCGATCGCAGCAAATGCGAGCAGCGCGATAGTCAGGAAACTGAGGCTTTCGCGAATCTCGCTGGCATTGCGGTCCGCGTTTTCGTCGGCGGTTTCGACCCGCACATCGTTCGGAACAACTTCGGCAACGCGGTCCCGCAGCTCTTCATCCGAGATACCGGTATCCGCGGCAATCGAGATCTGGTCGAACTGTCCTTCTTTGCCGGTCAGCTTCTGAGCGACCGGCAGGTCAACCTGGGCTACCGAAGTTCCCCCGAAGGAGGAACCTCCGAGACGCATCAGTCCAACCAGTCGAAACGGCACGGCTTTGCCGACCCCCACCAGCTGGATCGTGTCCCCGACTTCGATCCCGGCCCGCTCGGCGGCGGCCTCGTCGAGGGTCGCCTCGTCAGGACCGGTCGGCAGATGGCCTTCCGGGTAGGTGGAAGTATCGAAGGTTTCCGGCAGGGTCGAGGAGATGAACTGCGGGGCGAACCCGCCACCTGTCGAGTCACCTTCCGAGTCAAGGATCGCCCCGGTGCTGAATATCCCGCCAGTCGCCTGCCTGACCCCGTCAACCCCCTGCACATCCTTGAGCACCTTCGCCGAGAAGGACGGTGTACTGCCGTCCTGCTGGTCAACCTCGGATTTTGCCGTGACCACCACATCGGTGCCGGCCAGGGATTCGTTGAAAATCTGGTCGAAGGCCTGATTGGTGGTGTCGGTGAGCACATAGGTGCCGGCAACCAGGGCAATCCCGAAGATCACCGCAACCGCTGTCATGAGCGATCGCCACTTGCGGGCCCAGAGATTCTTGAAGGTCAGTCTGAACATGGAGCAGGCTCCGTTCCGGCTGGTCTAGCCGAGTGTTTTGAGGAGCTCGATCACGTTGTCCGCCGAAACAGGCGGAGCATCGTGGACCAGCTTGCCGTCACGCAGGGCGATCAACCGGTCACCGTGGGCCGCTGCGTCAGGCTCGTGGGTGACCATGATCACTGTCTGCCCGGTCTCGTCCACGGCACCACGAAGGAGAGCGAGGACATCCTCAGAGGATTTTGAATCCAGGTTGCCGGTCGGCTCATCAGCGAAAAGCACCGCCGGTCTCGTCACGAGAGCCCTTGCGACCGCGACTCGTTGCTGCTGGCCACCGGAGAGTTCGGACGGACGGTGGCTGCGCCGATCGGTGAGACCTACCCGGTCAATGACCTGGTCAACCCATTCCTGATCCGGCTTCTTCTTCGCGATCGAAAGCGGCAGCAGAATGTTCTCTTCGGCAGTAAGGACAGACAGCAGGTTGAAGAACTGGAAGACGAATCCGAGCTTGTCCCGGCGAAGTTCTGTCAGGTCGCTGTCACCCAGGCCGGTGATCTCCTCACCGTCGACCTCGACCGAACCCGCGGTCGGCTTGTCGAGACCGGCGAGGATATGCATCAGGGTCGACTTGCCGGAACCGGAAGGACCCATGATCGAAGTGAAGCGGCCCTTCTCGAAGGACACGTCGACACCATCGAGCGCCCGGACCTCAGCCTGGCCTTCGCCATAGACCCGTTCGATTCCGATGGCCTTGACGATCGGGGACTCGGAAGATGCTGACTGGCTGGGAGCGGCAAGGGTTGATTCCATTCCGGTCAACCTAACACTCCTTCAATGCGGGCAAGTGCGGTTATCCCCACTTCAGACAATCTCAGGCGTTGGTGGTTGGGGCGCGGCGTGGGGGCGTTCGAAGAATCATGCTCCCTCCGGTCGCCCAATCCATGATTCTTCGAACACCCACGCACCACACCAGGGAGCCCGATCACGCCGCGGATCAGTTCAGGAGCGCAGCCACAGACCGGGCGAGACTCACCACAACCAATCCTCAACGGGTGGTTGCCAGGAGCCACCAGCTGTTTGCTGGCGAGGAGACAGGCCGGGAATGACCGCGATAGTACGCGGGTACGTGAGCTGTCATTCCCGGCCGCCGACGAAGTCCAGCGGACGTTCGGCGGTTCCTGGCGCCGCCCGGGCTAGACGCTGCGGGGCAGCAGTACCTCTCGCGCGATAACCATCCGCTGGATCTGAGAGGTGCCTTCATAGAGCTGCATGATCTTGGCGTCACGCATGAACTTCTCGACCTCGTATTCCTTGATGAACCCGTAGCCACCGAAAACCTGAACGGCATCGGTCGTCACTTCCATCGCCGAGTCGGCGGCGAAGCGCTTGGCTTCGGATGAGGTGAGGGTGTTGCTCTGGCCGTTGTCGAGCTGGCTGGCGGACTGCCAGGTCAGCAGGCGGGCGGCGTCAACCTTGACTGCCATGTCGGCGATAAGGAACTGGATCGCCTGGTGCATGGCGATCGGAC